>PBLJ01000040.1 GCA_002721705.1 Opitutia bacterium | reverse complement strand
ACCCCCGATTTCTCTCCATGCTTGGTCAATACATTCGAGCAAGCTCCGACAAAAATTAACGACAACCCAAACCAAACATGAGAACTTTCACTGCTGGATTCATTCTTTCATTCTTCGCCTTTCTTGCCATGGCAGGATTTCTTCACGCGGGCAAAAAACCCGAGGAGCAAAAGGGATACGACAAGAGCAAGGACGTCGGGCTGAAGGCGCCGAAGGGGGCCGAGGTCCTTTTCGACGGTACCATGGAATCGGTCCGCAAGAATTGGGTGATGTGGCCCAAGAAGGACATGGACGTCACCTGGAAGATCATGGACGACCCGACGGGCAAGGGAAAGACCCTGATGACGGCTGGGGGAAAGCGCTGGGGCACGCATGACCTGGTGACCAAGAAGAAGTACAGCGACTATCAGGGGCACGTCGAATTCATCATGATGGGCGCACGCGGTGATGAAAAGCCGGACGGCTACACCAACAGCGGAGTCTACATGCAGAACCGCTACGAAATACAAATCGAGTCGCCCAAGGGGAAGAACGTCAAGGACCCCTACAACTGGAAGATCGGCCCGCATGGGATCGCGGCCTTCTGCATGGACCGCGTGCCCGACCGCAACGCCTGGCGCCCGAATGGGCAATGGCATGCCTTCCACTTCATCTTCAAGGATGCGAAATGGGACGGTGACAAGAAAACCGCGAATGCCCGGGCGACCGTCTGGTGGAACGGCATCAAGGTCCATGACGACGCCGAGGTCAAGCATGCCAATGGGGGCATCAAGGTGACCTCCGCTCCCGGTGGATTGAAGCTCCAGGAGCATGGCCAAGACGTGCGCTACCGGAACGTCTGGATCATCGACCAGTCCAAGTGATTCGGTTCGGATCCGGCGCACGCCGGATCCGATTATTCCCAAGATTCATGAAGCCCAAGATTCTTGCCTTGCTGTTCCTTGCGCTCGCCAGTTTGGCTTGGGCTGCGTCTCCGCCCAACTTCATCCTCATTTACGCTGACGACTTGGGTTATGCCCAGACCAGCGTGCCCATGATGAAGGAACGACCCGAGCTTGCCCATTCCCTGCACCAAACACCACACTTGGAAAAATTGGCCGCCCGGGGCATGCGTTTTTCCAATGCCTACTGTCCATCGCCCGTCTGCACTCCTTCTAGGGCCAGTATCCAGTTCGGTATGACCACGGCGCGGGTCGGATGCATTTCCATCCATGACGTGGTGATGAACAAGAGGAAGGTTGATTTCGAGAAGAACCTTTCCCTTGCCGAAATGCTCAAGGAATCGGACCAAGGATACCACACCGCCCATTTCGGCAAGGGATGCACTCCCATGCGTTGGTTCAAGGACCACGGCTACGACGAGACCGACTTCATTCACAGACACCCCAATGGCAATGCCCACGGGGACTGGTGGGAGCCGGTGGATAAAACCCTCATTCCGCGGGATGACCCTAAGCGGGTATTCAGCCTGGCCAGAAGCTCGATGGAATACCTCGGGAAACGGGCCAAGGATAAGAAACCGTTCTTTCTGATGATCTCCCACTACGCCCTGCACGTGCGCAACATGTCCCTCGCAAGTACCCGGCGAAAGTACTTGGACCTCGTTGCGGAAAGAGAGGGCATCGATGAGGTGATACCGGACATCTCCAGGTTCGATGCCAATGCCCAGGATATGCCCGCGAAGTTTCGCAGCCATTGGGAGCGGGCCAACTACGCCGCCATGATGGAAGACATGGATGCCTCGGTCGGTATGGTTCTCGACAAGTTGAAGGAATTGGGACTGGCGGAGAACACTTACGTCATCTTTTCCTCCGACAATGGGGGAGGGGCCAGCAATGCGCCTCTCCAAGGGGGCAAGGCGAGAATGTGGGAGGGCGGGATCCGCGTGCCTATGATCGTGGCGGGTCCGCGCGTGCCTGCCGGTTCCCAATGCGATCTTCCCGTCGCCCAGTGGGATTACCTGACCACCATGCACGACTTGAGTGGTAGCCGGCAGCCTCTGCCGAAAAATCTCGATGGGGTTAGCCTTCGTCCGGTTTTCGAGAAGGGTAATCAAGGGAAACTCGCCAAGCGCGATACCGGCCTGGTCTTCCATTTTCCGGCCCACTACACCATTCCCATCACCTCTTACCGCGATGGTGACTACAAGCTCATGCGCCACTTGAATACCGGTGAGCTCAGGCTCTTCGACGTGGCGCGGGACATGGGCGAGACCAAAGACCTTTCCAAGAGCATGCCGAACAAGGTCAAAGCCATGTCACACAAGCTGGATGACTACCTTGAGAAAGTCGGTGCTTGGACCATGGAGGAGGTCTACGACACCCGTCTCGATGAACTGAATGGATGGATTGTCCGAAAGAAAGAGGAAATCGCCGAGTGTGAAAGGAAGTTGCAAAGCAAGCCCGAGGACAAGGCCCTGCTTGGGCGCCGCGCCAAGTTGCGGGAAAGCCTCCGGAAGTATCTTCGGACCGTCGAGGAAGTCTCCGAGAACCGGCGCTCCGCCAATTGGCTTTAGGCTGTTTCCAGATGGAGAAAGGAGGAGCCCCTTTTCCGCGCTTCAGCCCCTGTGGTTTTTCCATTCGCGATCGCTTGGCTGTGGTTTCCATGAATGATTTCAAGGCACTCGCGCCATAGAGATTCGCGCTGTAGGTCATCTTTATGCCGGAGGGCAAAAAATGAGGAACAGGAGGTGGTGATTGATGCGGCCGTTATGACTCGACTGCGGTTGTCCGCTGCCTTTGCTTCTTCCCAGAGCTTGATCGTTGCGAGGACGTTTTCGCTGAGCGACGGATTGCTTTTCAATGGGGAGGGGTGGACTTACAGGTCGAAGCCGGTATCCCTTCCGCGCAGCGCGCCACCTTTGGGGATGGTGAAGTAGTTTCAGGCTCGAATGAAGACGGCGATCGCCCGTGATGGCGAAGGCAGAGCCCTTGACTCAACCGAGGGAGGCGATGATGGCGTTGAAGGTGGGACTCGGCCGCATCAAGGCAGTCACTTTTTCCTCGTCCGGCAGGTAGTATCCGCCCAGGTCGGCCGGCTCGCCTTGTACCTCAAGCAGTTCGTTGGCAATGGTTTCTTCCTGCGCCGCCAGCTCAGAGGCAATGGAGGAGAAGGCCGCCTTGACCTCGGGGTCCTCGTCTTGCTCGGCCAAGGCTTGGGCCCAGTAGAGCGCGAGGTAAAAGTGGCTGGCCCGGTTGTCGGGCTCGTTCACCTTGCGGGAGGGTGACTTGTTGTTGCGGAGAAAGAGGTCGGTCGCCTCGTCCAGGGTGCGTCCGAGGAGGGCGGCCTTCGGGTTGTCGTTGGCCGATGCCAAGTGCTCGAAGGACACCGCGAGAGCGAGAAACTCTCCGAGGGAATCCCAGCGTAGGTGGTTTTCCTTGACGATCTGTTGGACGTGCTTGGGGGCGGAACCACCGGCTCCGGTCTCGAAGAGGCCGCCGCCGTTCATCAGGGGGACGATCGAAAGCATTTTGGCCGAAGTGCCTAGTTCCAGAATGGGGAAAAGATCGGTCAGGTAATCGCGCAATACGTTGCCGGTTACCGATATGGTATCTTCGCCCGCCTTGGACCGGGCCAAGGTGAACTTGGTGGCTTCGGCGGGAGCGAGAATCCGCAGGTCGAGCCCGTCGACCTCGAGAGGTTTCAGGTACTCGTCGACCTTCTTGATGAGCTCGGCGTCGTGGGCCCGGGTCTCGTCCAACCAGAACACGGCGGGGCTTCCGGTAGCCTTGGCTCGGGCTACCGCCAGCTCGACCCAGTTGCGCACGGGGGCGTCCTTTACTTGGCAAGCACGCCAGACGTCGCCGGTCTCGACTTCATGCTCGGTCAACGTCTGGCCGTTTGCATCCAGTACCCGCACGGTACCGTCGGCGGGGATCTCAAAGGTTTTGTCGTGCGATCCGTACTCCTCGGCCTTTTGGGCCATCAGGCCGACGTTGGGGACGGTACCCATGGTCTGTGGATCAAAGGCCCCGTGTTCCTTGCAAAAGTCAATGGTCTCCGCGAACACCCCGGCATAGGAACTATCCGGGATTACGGTCTTGGTGTCCTGCTGCTTGCCGTCGGCATTCCACATCTGCCCGGAGGCGCGGATCATGGCCGGCATGGAGGCGTCGATGATGATGTCCGAGGGAACGTGCAGGTTGGTGATGCCGTTGTCGGAGTCGACCATCGCGACGTCCGGTCCGTTGGCATAGCAATCGCGTACGTCCGCCTCGATGGCCACCTTCTCCTCGGGCGGCAGGGAATCGATCTTGGCCAGGAAGTCCCCGAATCCGTTTCTTGAGTTAATTCCAAGTTCGGCGATCTTGTCGGCATATTTTTCGAAGAGCGACTGGTAGAAAGCTTCCACCCCGTGCCCGAAAATTATGGGATCGGACACCTTCATCATGGTGGCTTTCATGTGAAGGGAAAAGAGAACACCCTGCTCCTTGGCGTCGGCCACTTGTTCGCGGAGAAAAGCCACCAGGGCTTTCTTGCTCATGAAGGTGGCGTCGAGGATTTCTCCGGCTTGCAGGGGAACGGATTCCTTCAGCGTGGTCTCGGTTCCGTCGGCCGCGGTGAAGACGATCCTGGCCTCGGTCGCGGCATCCAGGGGGACCGATTGCTCGTTGGAGCGAAAATCACCGGAAGGCATCGAGGAGACGTGAGTCTTGGAGTCAGCCGACCATTCTCCCATGGGGTGGGGGTTGGCCTTGGCGAAATTCTTCACCGCTCTGGGAGCGCGGCGGTCGGAGTTGCCTTCGCGAAGGACCGGGTTGACGGCGGACCCCTTGACCTTGGCATAGCGGTCTTCCGCATCCTCGTAATTAGGGACGTCGTAACCGGCGCCCTGTAACTCGGCGATGGCTGCCTTCATTTGCGGCACCGATGCGGAAATATTGGGCAGCTTGATGATGTTCGCTTCGGGTGTCTTGGCGAGCTCGCCGAGCTCGGCGAGGGCATCGCCTATCCTTTGCTCGGGAGAAAGTTTCTCCGGAAAATTGGCGATGATTCGGCCGGCGAGCGAGATGTCCCGCGTTTCGACTGCCACGCCGGCAGTCTTGGAATAGGCCTGAATGATCGGCAGCAGTGAATAGGTGGCGAGGGCGGGAGCCTCGTCGGTCTTGGTGTAGATGATGGTCGGTTCTGACATATTGAATGGGAGCTGGGAGGTTTGGTCATCTAGAGCAGGAAGCCTCTTTGGACAAGGGCTTTTAATGATTAGCGGTGAAATGACGAGTTGCGAGAGCGCGTGCATGACTTCCCGTTCTGGGCCGCGGCGCTAAATAATAGGCCGTCGGCTTGGTTTTGCTTTGCCCTCCGGCTCGCTCTTCGCAACGTTGCGTCGGAATGAACGACGTTCCCTTTACTCCACAGGATTTGAATCAATGGTTCGAGGACTTCGGCGGCATGCATGCGGACCTTGCGTTTTGGCTGACTCGGCTGGTTGCCGTTTTCATTCTCTTCGTCCTTGCGTGGTTGGCCAACGCGCTGGTCAAGGGCATCATCTTGAGGCTGGTACGGGCAGCCATCCGCAAGGCGCAGTTGAAATTCGGCGAAGCCCTCCTCGAGGTTCGCTTCTTCCATAGGCTTTCTCACTTGGCTCCGGCCATCGTGGTGAAGCTTACTTCGGGATGGCTTTTCGCGGACTCGGAAGTGTTGCTCGAATTGGCCGAGGTCACGGTCAACGTCTACCTCGTCGTTATCGGCCTGTTCGCCTTGGACGCTCTCCTCAATGCAGGGCTTCTTCGTTACCAAGACTACAAGATTTCCAGACGAATCCCGATCAAGGGATACCTGCAAGCCGTCAAAATCGTGATCAACACGGTGGGCGCCATCTTCGTCTTTTCCATACTCTTCGATAAGTCGCCTCTCTATTTCATCTCCGGTCTCGGCGCCCTCACCGCGGTGCTTCTGCTTATCTTCAAGGACGCCATCCTCGGTTTGGTCGCGGGCGTGCAGCTCACCGCCAACAACATGGTCCGCAAAGGCGACTGGGTCGAAATGCCCAAGTACGGCGCCGACGGCGACGTAATCGACGTGTCCCTCACCACGGTGAAGGTGCAGAACTGGGACAAGACGATTACCTCGATTCCCGCTCACGTGCTCGTGACCGATGCCTTCAAGAACTGGCGCGGCATGAGTGAGTCGGGCGGGCGGCGCATCAAGCGCAGCATAGCCATCGATCTGCGGAGCATTCGCTTCGTGGACGAGGACTCGCTTGCCCGCTTCCGCAAGATCGAGCTTCTGCAAGACTACCTCGCGGAGAAGGAGAAGGAGGTGGCCGCTCACAACAAGGACAACAAGGTGGACGATTCCGAACTCATCAACGGTCGCCGCCTCACCAACGTGGGGACCTTTCGAGCCTACTGCGTAGCTTACCTAGGTGAAAACGAGCATATCCACCAGGAGGGCATGACCTTCCTCGTGCGCCAACTCGCTCCTACGGAAAAAGGCCTGCCGATCGAGATCTACGTCTTCGTGAACGACGTCGCGTGGGTAAGCTACGAAGGCATCCAGTCGGATATATTCGACCACCTCCTGGCCTCTCTCGAACGCTTCGATTTACGGGCCTACCAAATGCCCTCGGGCGCCGATCTCGCCACCTTCACCGCCTCTTCGACCGAATAGCGTCGCGATTCCTTCCGGGCCAGTCTCGAGGTGGTTTCGATGGCCTCGTCGATCAGGAGCGTTTTGCTGCGCTCTTGCCAAATAGGCTGCGGGAGGCGAGCAGGGTTGACTGGAGGCGGGTGGCGCGTAAGTTCCGCGGAGATGTCCGAAGAGAAGATACGAGAGGCCATAGTAGCCCAAACCACCAAGTTGCGCCTCGACGGCAAGGAAATCAACGACCTCACTTCGCTGGCGGGGTTTGCCAAGCTGGAGTCGCTCTACCTGAAGGAAAACCAAGTGACGGACCTTGCGCCGCTTGCAACCCTGACCGGATTGGGGCGGCTGACCCTCCGTCAAAACCGGATCACCGACGTCTCGCCGTTGGCGGGGTTGACCAATTTGGTTGAACTGAACCTCTCCTACAACCAAATCTCCGAACTTGCGCCGCTCGCGAGCCTGACGAAATTGAAGGAGCTGTTCCTCGGGAATAACCAAATCACCGACCTCGCGCCGCTGGCTGGCTTGACGAGCTTGAAGGCCCTCATTCTCGGCGACAACCAGATCACCGATCTTTCGCCTTTGGTTGAATTGACCGAATTGAAGAAACTGCATCTCCACGGCAATCACATCTCCGAAGACCAACAGGGAATGATCGATAAGGCGCTGCCGAAGTGCACCATCTACCTTTGAGCTGAACGGCCTTCCCGCGCTTGACCGCTACCTTCTCCTGACTAGGGTGGGGAGGCTGAAACCCCTTTTTTAACAATGCCCCGTTCATTCCTTCCCGTCCTTTTGCTTTCCTGCATGGCTTGGTTCTTGGCCTCGTGCGGAGGGAAAGCCTACCGGCAAAGCGCCGACGAGGAAGTCAAGGCCTTGCTCGGGGACGCTCCCGGTTTCAGCATCGACGCCAACGAATCTTCGCGCCTGCGCGACCCTTCGGGAGGAGCCTTCCCTGCTCTTCCCTCCGATGACCCCGCTGCCCGTTCCGTTGCCGTTTCGATCTTGGGCAAAGAAATTTATCCCGAAGCCAATGCCACGGTTAAGCTCGAGAGCGACGCATGGCACGCTTGGTTGCCTGTGGACGAGAATGGCAAGGTGAACCTGGACTTGCCCACGGCAGTCAAGTTGGCCCTTGTTCATTCACCGGATTTTCAACGCGAAAAGGAAGACCTTTATCTTTCCGCCCTGGACGTCACCTACGAACGGTATCGCTTGGCTCCGAAGCCCTTTGCCGAGGCCGACGCCGACCTCGAACGCGCCAATGGATCCGCTGATTCGGACAGTGTTTCCTCCGCCCGCTCCGGTTTTCGCGGGGTTGCGGGAGATGGCGCTTCCTGGGTGGCTTCCTTGGCTAGTCAGCTTACCTTCGAGTTGAGTGGTGGATCGTCCTCCTTCAGCAGTTCCCTCGCCAACCTCACCGTTGCTCAGCCCTTGCTCCGCGGAGCGGGAAAACGCATTTACCGGGAAAGACTCACGCAGACGGAACGGGATCTTCTGGTGGACGCGAGGCGCATGGAACAATTCCGCCAAGGGTTTTTCCTCGAGGTGGTGACGGGAGGCAACCCCGTGACCGGTCCTACCCGGGGCGGAGGCGGTTTCACTTCCACTGGATTGGTGGCCGGCTTTCCTTCCAGCCGTACAGGAGCCTCAGGCGTGGATGGATTCTTCGGCCTTTTGCAAGCCGTGCAGGGAATCCGTAACCAAGAAGCCAACGTCGCGAAATTGCGGGACAGCCTCGCTCAACTGGATGCCGCCTTCGATGCAGGACGCATCGGAAACCGCTTGCAGGTGGACCAAGCCCGCCAAGCCCTTTTCAACGCCCAAAGCCAATTGCTTGCCGCCAAGGCGGGGTTCGAGACCCGCTTGGATGGGTTCAAGATGACGCTTGGTTTGCCGCCGGACTTGCCTGTCAAGGTGGATGCATCCTACGTGAAGCGCTTTCGCCTTACCGATCCGGCCTTGGCCGCCCTTCAGGACAAGGTGGTCGATATCCTAATCGTCATACGGGATCCCCTGGTTTCTCCGGATCTCGCTGCCCTTGGCATGCAGGCCGCGGAGGCCCTTGGTTTTTACCCTGAGCAGGCGACCAGCCTGACCGCTTTCGCGGAGGATCGAGCGGAGCTTGCCCGACGCCTGGATGAGCGAAAGGAATGGTTCGGGCGCCTGAGGGGCCGGCCTGACCTCAAGGAAGCCGGCATGAGTCGACAAGCCTTCCGCGACGAGGATCTGGATGTCATTGCGGAACGGTTGGAGAAAACGGGTACACGGTTGGTGAGCGAGTTTGCTGCAACCCGCAAGACGCTTGAGACCCTGCAGACGAATTTGCCTGATTTGGCCGTTGCCGAAGCCCGCTCTCAGCTCGTGGCGAACCTGACCGATTTCTCGGGACTGCTCCTCGAGCTTTCCCTCGCCCGTGCTTCGGCTCGCCTCGAGGCCATCGTGATGGAAGACGTGCAAGTGGAGGCGGAGGAAGCCTTGGAGGTGGCGCGCTCGAGAAGGCTTGACTGGATGAACGCGCGTACGCGCTTGGTCGACGTCTGGAGGGCAGCGTCCCTCGCCCGTGACGACCTCCGTTCCGACCTGGATCTGGTGTTGGCGGGTGACTTCGGGGCAAACCGCAACGGAGCCGGTCATTTTCGGGGAGAGGAGGGTAGGGTTCGCCTCGGCCTTCAATTCTCCTCCCCCTTGTCAAAGTTGGCGGAACGCAATGACTATCGCGAAGCGCTCATCGATTACCAACGGGCCCGTCGCGATTACCTAGCTTACGAGGATGGCACTTACCGCAGTTTGCGCAACACCGCCCGCATCGCAAAGCTCAGCCAATTGAATTTCGAGCTGGCCCGAGCCGCGGTCCGCGGGGCCATCGCCCAAGTGGACTTGGCTCGGCTCCGCCTCAACCAGCCTCCACAACCCGGAAGGAACGCCCAGTTCGGCGCCACCACTGCCCGCGACCTCGTGAATGCCCTCAACGACCTGCTCGATGCTCGCAATGCCTTCTTGCAGGTTTGGGTCGGTTATGAGGCGCTTCGCATGCGGCTCGATTTCGAGCTCGGAACCATGAGTTTGGATGGTGATGGCTTGTGGGTCGATCCAGGCCCCATCGCATCCAGGAACCTTGTGCCTGCACCCAAAAAGAATCCCTGAAGGATCTTTGTTCCCTTGCGCAATGCCATCCAATCGAATAATTGCATGCATACATGATGCGTAAAGCGCTGCAGTCAGAAATAGACCGGCAAGCTGGTTTCGCGGTGGGTAAAACCATGGTGGGCTTGGCCGTGTCCGGCTTGGTGGCCGGAGTGTGGTTTTTTCTCTCTGGCACCTCGGAGGACGACGGCTTGCTGGAAATGCTGACGGAAACGGTTGCCCGGAAGGATTTCAGAATGGAAATCATCGAGCCCGGTGAAATCCAGAGCGCCTTCAACGTGGAAGTTCGCTGCGAGGTCAAGAGCCGCAACTCGGCGGGAACCAACATTCTGGAAATCGTGCCCGAGGGCACCCAAGTGGAAAAAGATGATTTTCTCGTCCGTCTCGATGACTCGGCCCTCCAGAAGGACTTGCTCCAGCAACGGATCGCCGTGCACCAGGCCAAGGCTGCCTTGGTTCAGGCCGAGGCCGACGTGGAGGCGGCTAAACTGGCCTTGGTCGAATATGAGTCGGGTTCCTACAGGCAGGAGGAGGAACAGTTGGAAAGCGCCGTGTTCGTGGCCCGTGAAAACCTTCGCCGAGCCGAGGAATTCCACGCATACAGCAAGAAGCTTTCGGTCAAGGGCTATATCTCCGCGGTGCAACTGGAGGCGGATGCCTTCGCTGTGGAGAAGGCCCTCAAGGAGCTCGACTTGTCCCAAACCAAGCTCGATGTCTTGCAGACCTATGCTCGCAAGGCGAAGTTGAACGACCTCAACGCCTCCATATCTACCGCCGAGGCCCGTTTGCTTTCCCGTTCCAACTCCTACGATCTCGAACTGAAGAAGGAATCCGAGATCAAGCAACAAATCGAGAAGTGCGTCATCTTCGCCCCCAGTTCGGGTGAAGTGACCTATGCCAACCGCTCTTCCATTTCCTCGAGTAGTTCCTCGGGTGGCATCCTCATCGAGGAGGGTCGGCCCGTGCGGGAACGACAGATTATCATCCGGTTGCCCGACCCCACTCGCATGCGCGTCATTGCCAAAATCAACGAGAATCAGGTGGAGCTGGTCAAGTCCGGCATGCCCGTTTCCATTACCATCGATGCCTTTCGCGACTTGGACTTGAAGGGCCGAGTGGAATCTGTCAGCGAATACCCCTTGCCTTCCTCCAGCCGTTACACTGCTCACATCAAGGAGTACGCCAGCGAAATCCTCATCGAAAACCCTCCCGATGGCCTGCGGGCCGGGATGACCGCCAAGGTACACGTCCTCGTGGAGGACCTGCCTGATGTGCTGCAGGTTCCCTTGTACGCCGTATTGCGGGTGGAAGGGGCGACTTACTGTCTCGTTCCCGATGAAGACCGTAACCTGACCGTACGTCCTGTGCGCTTGAGTGGAGCGAATGCTTCCTCTGCGGTGGTGGCGGAAGGTTTGTCGGAAGGAGACGAGGTAGTCGTGAACGCGGCCGAGTTCCGCCGGAAAGTTACCTTTCCCGAGACTGACGAAGAAGGCGAGGACGGAGCCTCCGCTCACTAGCATTCAACCCTGCGGCTGCCCCTTTGCCGTTTTCCTTCCGCGCTCCTTGCCCCATGTCAAAAGCAGAGATGGCGATTGATGCGAGGAAACTCTCCCGGGTCTATCAGGCGGGCGACCACGAGGTGCATGCCTTGCGCCAAGTCGACCTGCAAGTGCCTTTCGGCGATTACGTCGCCGTGATGGGCCCTTCGGGTTCGGGCAAGAGTACCTTACTCAATTTGCTTGGTTGCTTGGATCGTCCCACGGAGGGCGATTACTTGCTTGAGAACGAAAACGTGACCGAGCTTTCAGACGATCAGTTGTCCGCTCTCCGGGCCAGCCGGATCGGGTTCGTCTTTCAATCCTACAACCTCATTCCTTATCTCGACCTTCTCGAGAACGTCCGGGTGCCTCGCTCCTATTGCCGGAATGCCCCGGTCGGCGCCTCTTACCCTCGCGAGTTGGCTGAAATGGTCGGCTTGAAGGACCGCGATTCCCATCGCCCCGATGAACTTTCCGGAGGCCAGCAGCAGCGCGTGGGCATTGCTCGAGCCTTGGTAAACGACCCCTTGTTTCTTCTGGCCGACGAGCCTACTGGCAACTTGGACTCGAAGACCGCCGAAGAGATTCTCGACCTTCTCGACCGCCTCAACTCGGAGGGTAAGACCATCATCCTCGTAACCCATGACGAGGAAGTGGGCAATCGGGCTCGTCGCGTGATCCGCATGAGGGATGGTCGAATCGATTCGGACGTGCGTTCCCGCTCACCCGCCGAGCGAAAGAAGCCCGAGCCCAGCGAGAAGAAGCAAGCCGTTTCAGGTGGATCCTTCTTTGGCAAACGCCTGAGCCGAGCTTGGCGCAACTTGGGGCAGGTCGCCCTCCGCAGCATGATCAGCCACCCCCTCCGCACTTTGCTGACCTCGCTCGGCGTTTTCATCGGTGTGGCCAGCGTGGTCTGGTTGCTTGCGATCGGGGAAGGCATTGCATCCGGAGCCGAAGGCGAGATTCGGGAACTGGGGGCGAATAATGTCATCCTTTCCTCGAAACGACCGCCGGAAGAGGAAAGGAAGACCAAGGGGAAATACTTCTATTCCTATGGGATTACGGAAAAGGACCTAAGCAAGATTCTCGATACCGTACCTGGTATCGTGGCTGCTTATCCTACTAGGGAACACAACAAGCGGCATGTTTTCACCAAGCATGGGCACACGAGGTCGGAATTGCTCGGGTGCCTGCCTAATTTCCAGAAACTGCATGACTTGCGGGTTACCAAGGGCCGCTTTCTCACTGAGGAAGACAACCATCGCATGGCGGAGGTTTGCGTTCTTTCGGCGGACGTATCGCGCACGCTTTTCCCCTTTGGCGATTGCGTGGGAAAGAGTGTGAACGTGAACGGAAACCTCTATGAAGTCGTGGGAGAGGTGGCCAAGAGGACGAATTTGGAGGACAACGACGCACTCGGCTTCCGGGAGGAGTTTCAGGACAACGTCTACCTCCCCATCGAGACCATGTGGGCCAAGGTGTCCGATTACTATTACCGGGGCTATGACGGGTCCAATATGTATTCCAAGGTCACCTTGACTTTCGATGATGATGCACAGGAGAAGATCTTCGCAGCGGCTCAGACGATCAGGGCCATGCTGAAACGGGATCACGGGATTGAGGACTTCAAGATTGCGGTGCCCTTCGAACTGATGGAGCAAGCCGAAAACGCTCGCCTTACCTTCGTTGGATTAATGGGGATCGTGGCGGCAATTTCGCTTCTGGTCGGAGGGGTTGGGATCATGAACATCATGTTGGCCACAGTGACCGAGCGCACGAGGGAAATTGGCATTCGGCGGGCTCTGGGAGCTCGCAAGCGAGACGTTACTTTGCAATTTCTCGTCGAGTCCATCGCTCTGACCACGGTAGGCGGTCTGCTTGGCATTCTAGCCGGTTTTCTGTGCGAGCCGGTTTATGGAGCGCTACTGTCGAACCTGGAGACTCTTGCCCCCACGACCTATGAATCTCTTCCAAGTTCGATGAAGGACATGACTCCCGAGATTGTGTTCTGGTCGCTGCCATTCGTATTCTTCGTTGCCGTTACAATCGGTGTGGTCTTCGGGTTGTACCCTGCCCGCAAGGCAGCGGGGATGAATCCCGTCGACGCTCTCCGCAACGCATGATTCCGAAATGCCTCGCCAGCGCGTTCCGTCGAATCGCTTGACAAGCAAGAATGCGGTTTTCTACGGTTTCTTCTTGTTTGCGTTTTCATCAGCGGCTAACGCATGGGCATGAAAAGAATCGTTTTCTGCCTCCTCTTGTCCGTTGCCTCGGTTTTTCCCGTCTTCGGCAAGCCCAACTTTGTTTTGGTTCTGTGCGACGACTTGGGATACGGTGACGTTCGCTGCCTCGCCCCCAAAACCTCGAAGATTCCGACCCCCCACGTCGACCGCCTCGCGAAGGAGGGCATGACCTTCACCGACGCTCACTCCGGGTCCTCCGTTTGCACCCCCACGCGGTACGGTTTGCTGACTGGGCGCTACAGTTGGCGCACCCGGCTTCAGCAAGGGGTGGTGCAAGGCTTCGCCCCTTGTCTGATCGCCAAGGACCGTCCCACCGTGGCGAGTTTTCTCAAGGAGCAGGGCTATCACACCGCGATCATCGGCAAGTGGCACCTCGACTTCAAGTACCTCGACCCCAAGAGCGGCGAAGAGTATTCCAAAAAGAAATTCAAGAGCCCGCCGGTGGGAGCGAAGATTCCGGACGGGCCGCTTCACCGGGGCTTCGACCATTTCCGCGGTTTCCACCACGCCCGCAACATGGAGGCAGTGATCGAGGACGACGTAGTCATTGCCCGCGACCCCCCGATCAACATGTTGCCCCGCCTGACCCGCGAGTCGGTGAAATACGTGGAGTCTCGCAAAGATAAGAAGGAGCCCTTCTTCCTCTACGTTCCACTGGGCTCCCCCCATACCCCGATTTTGCCCACCCCCAAGTGGCAGGGGAAGAGCGGCCTCGGCAAATATGGGGATTTCGTGATGGAGACCGAAAACGTGGTGGGCGAAATCCAGAAGGCCCTCGAGCGGATCGGTCAGGTCGAGAACACACTCTTCATTTTTTCCAGTGACAATGGTTGTTCCAAGGCGGCCGGCATCGGGAATCTGGCCCAGCAGGGGCACAAGGTGAGCGCCCACCTGCGTGGCTCCAAGGCCGACCTTTGGGACGGCGGGCACCGTATCCCTTTCATCGTCAAGTGGCCCGGCAAGGTGAAGCCGGGGAGCGAGTCCGACCAATTGATTTGCCTGACGGATTTCTTCGCCACCGTGTCGGAGATCGTGGGCGCCAAGTTGCCCGAGGGAAGCTGCGAGGACAGCGTAAGTTTCCTCCCCGCCTTGTCCGGCAAGAAGATCGTCTCGACCCGCAACGGGGTAATCCATCACTCCATCAGCGGCCACTTCGCCTATCGTCAGGGCCCTTGGAAACTGCTGTTGGCCAAAGCGTCAGGCGGTTGGTCCTCACCCAACGAGAAAAAAGCGAAACCAGGATCACCTCCCGCCCAGCTCTACAACATGGAGGCCGACGTTGGGGAACGAAAAAACCTGTATCTGGAAAAGCCCGAGATCGCCAAGAAGTTGCTCGCTCTCCTCAAGGAGGACGTCAAGCGCGGACGCAGCACCAAAGGAGCCGCCTCCAAGAACGACGTCGGGAAAATCGTCCTCTGGAAGAACGGGGCCCCGAAAGCGAAGTAAGGTGCTTCTTCGCCGCCCTTGACCATCGCTGCGAGTGCGGTTAGGTTCTATTGTCTTCATGAAGGTGTACGTCCATAAAGGTGGCAAGCAATACGGCCCCTTCACCGTGGCGCATTTGCGGCAGTACGTCCAAAAAGGCAATTTCACAACCGGCGATCACGCCTGTTACGACAGCCGGAACTGGGTGACGATTGCGGACGTTCCAGGATTCGCCGAAGCAACTGAACCCGCCGCGACTCCATCCCCGACCGCGCCCCGACGTGACCAAGCCGTGCAAGAGAAGGCAGTTGAGCGACAACCGGCGGCGGCGGACGCTTCAAATCCCACCTCAAAGAAAAAGAAGATCATCTTGTGGTCGAGCATCGGGGGGATAGCCGCTTTGCTGGTGGCCGCCGGCCTGTTTTTTTGGCCGCCTGGCAGCGAAGGCGATCCTGCCGGGGACAAAACAGATACAGATCCTCAAAAGGTAAAACCTGATGCCGCGGTTAGCGAAGAAGATACTCTCGCCGAGTTTCTCCCCGGCAAACGCATCTACTTTTATTTCCCAGAGTCGGACGACTTGGGAACGTCAGCAGAGCCACCGAAAACGGAACCGGAAGGCGGTAAACCAGATACACCCCCGGAAGCAGTTTGGCAGTTCGATAAGGATGGCACCATCACCAATGGATTGGTGCTGGATGGAAAATTTTTTCCTAGTGACAATAAAATGACCTACAAGGTGGTTGGTCTTGAGGTGGGCGGCAAAGAAGGGGGGATGAAGTTTCCCTCCCACACTCCACAAAAGGGGGACGAGGTTCTCATGGGTGAAAAAGGCCAGGAGAAAATACCCGTCAGAATATCCCGAATCGAAGACCTCAGTCCCTCCGCCGCTCCCACCAATGCAAAGCCTGCTCAAGCCGGCGAGATTGACTTGGAGGATCCCGAAACTCGCAAAAAGATCGCCCTAGAGGCGATTCATTTTTTAAAAACCCAAAGCAGAGGCAAGGAAGGCGAAATACTTGTCTATGCTACCAACGAGCAAATGCCATATACTGGTTGGGTGAAGTGGACTGGAGTGGAGTCGTCGTTCGCCACGCCGTCGTCACGTGACAACAGGCCAGTAACAGCGCTGGTCCAATACAAGGATGGCAAGAAGGATGGTCTGGGCATGTCGTGGTATGAGAACGGGCAGAAGGTATCGGAAATGACTTGGAAGGGCGGCAAGCCAACAGCCGCTCAAATTGTATGGAAGCCAAATGGCGAGAAGTGTCCCGTTACCAACGTCGATAAGAATGGGAATGGGATTCTGGTTCACTACGACGAAGACGGGACGGAACTTTTTCGCAACACCCTCAAGGGCGGCATGGAGGTCGATATTCAATTTCCCGAATAAACCACCTCAAGAGCATCCCTGTACGGCCCTTACTTCCCCTTGGCCGGGCAAGAACCCCCTTGCAAATGGCCATCAATTTCTAGAAAACAAAGACCACAAAGACCATGAAAATCACCCAGTACCTCTCCACCACCACCTTCTTGTTCCTCTGCTTGCTCGGGTTGGTTCCCGGCATGGCGTTCGCCCAAGCCGATGGCGCCCAGAAGCGCTCACCCGAGTTGCAGGTGCTCGATCGTTTGGTCGGTGTCTGGGACGTCAAAACGACGATCAAGCCTGTGGGTGCAGAAGAAATGACCGCGACCAGTGTCTCGCGGAGGTCATGGACCCTAGGAGGGACTTTCGTTCAGTTCCAAGACACCGAGCACAGTCACCCCCAAGCTCCCGAATTTCAACTGCTGTGGACCTACGACCCGGTTGCGAAGAATTACCCCGCCGTCTTAATGGATGGTCCCCATTGGGCTTCGCTTACTGGCGTTTGGAATGAAGAGACAAAGATCATGCATTGGACAGGAAAGATGAGCAACGGAGTGACGGGCGAAGGGCAACACCGTTTCATTGGCAAAGACCGATCCGAGGCATCGGGTGTTTTCAGGAACCCCGAAGGCGAGATCGTAATGGAAACGTCGTGGTCGCATACCCGCCGCAAAGCGAAATCTCCCAAGAAATAAAGCAAGAGGCCAAACCTCGCTGTCTCCGTTTTATCGGATGATGATCAAGCCATCCTGGTTATCCGGCTTGTACATGCCCAAGGCCTTGCCGGCGGAATCGACGACCAGCCAGTAATGGCCGGAGTAGGTGCCTTGCAAAGCCTTGCCGCCGGGCTCGATTTCCTTGTATTGCACGCGTTCGCCTGAGGTGTTTATCCAATAGACGACGACCTTCGTCTTGCTTTGGTTGCGAAAGGTCAACTGTACGGCCAACCCATTTCCGCCTGACCGTACGTTTTTCTCCTTTGCCGGATCGATGAGGGCCAGTTTTTTCATCCCAGACTTTTTGCTGGCGGCCGGTGCCGTCTTGCGTCCTAGAATGGGGGCGGGCTCACCGCGGGCATCGGCTGCTTTCGCCTCCGCCACGGCCTTGGTCATGGGGTAAAAGTTTTTGCGCTGAATCCGATTGTTGGGGAGCCGCTCGAAGAATTTTGGTGGCGTTGCCTTACCTTCCGGCGGCTTCACCGGGGTGTATTGCCGCAGCAGCGACCGGTGATGATCCAACGTGGCCTGATGCTTGGGCATGTAAGCCAAGTTGTCGTGTTCGCCCTGGTCCTTGCGGTGATCGTATAATTCCTCCAGCTTCGAGCCGGGATCGAATACGTAGCGCCAATGATCCGTCCGTACTCCGTGAATCCGCCGGTAGCTGGAAATGGCAGGTTGGACGCGCTTCCCTGATTTTGGATCCTTCAACAAGGGAACCAAGGACTCGCCTTCCAACTGCATGGGCAACGCCATGCCCGCCAGTTCCGCCAGGGTAGGGTATACGTCCAGCGTGCTCACCGGGCGTTCGCACACGCTGCCTGCAGTGGTCACGCCGGGAGCCACCACGAACATCGGAATCCGTGTCGACTCCTCCCAGCAAGTGAACTTTTCCCAGTTCTCTTTCTCCCCTATGTGCATGCCGTGATCCGACCACAGGACGACGATGGTATCCTTCAAGCGTCCACTTTGCTCCAGCCCATCCAGCAAGCGTCCGACCATGGCGTCGGCAAAGGTGATGCTGGCCAGGTAACCCCGCACCGCCTGCTTCCATTGGTCGTTTTGCTCGACCCATTGGTGCCAACTCCGGCGGCCGTGGTCCCAGGCGTCGAGCAAGTCGTCTTTCTTGTGGGCCGGCAGCTGCACCTTGTCCAACGGATACATGTCGAAATATTTGGCGGGCACCTCCCACGGGATGTGCGGCCGGAAAATACCCGCGGCAATGAAGAACGGCTTGTCGCGTTTCTTCTTCATTTCGCTCACTGCCCACTCCACCACCTTGTAGTCGCTCATGCCGTCATCGCCTTCCGCCACCGGCAGCCACCCGAACAAATGATTGCCCAGCGGACGGCGCCCGAAGCAGTTGGCCTCATGGGCCTGCACGTCTTTGGTCGGCGGCCGCACTTGAAACGGTATCGGTTGATGGGGTTTCGGGAAATAGGAGTCCCAGGTGTCCGGATCATTTTCACTGCCGTTCCACCATTGCAGGGAGTGGTAGATCTTGCCGCCACCCACGGCGGTATATCCGTTGTTCCGAAAATGCTGACTCAAGGTCACGACCTCGGCCAGTTTGTTGTTCTTTCGCCAATTTGGGCCAATTCCCTGGAATACGTTGGCGGTGATGCCCGAGGTGCTCGGTCGTACACCGGTCATGACCGCGACACGCGAGGAGTGGCAGGCGGGGGAGGCGGTGTGAGCGTTGCGGAAGGTCACTCCCATTTTGGCCAAACGCTCCAGGTGCGGTGTGATCGCTTGCGGGTGACCGCCCAGCGGGCCGATCCAGTCGTTCATGTCGTCGATCGCAATGAACAATACGTTGGGCTTTCCGAAGCCCGGGCAATGGGCTGCCCCGAGCGCCAAGCATAAAAACAACAGCCTTTTGATCATGACCCTCATTCCACTGACATCTCCACGCTTTGGCAATGAGCTTTATTGTTCCCGTGGGGGTGACAGCCTCGAAATCCCTTCACAAATGGATCTTGGGCTCTATAAACTTTGAACATCAAAATATTGAATTTCAGTTGGCTTTCATCCTTGCTTCAACGATTCGCGTTAGGCCTGTCTTGTTACGTTCTGACTACGATCGTGGTTCAGGCTCAGCGGGCCTTGCCCTTCCTCGAGGAAGGGCCGCAACTGAAGACCAAGATTCTTGAAAAAGCGGATGCGCACTGGGCCTTCCAGCCCCTTGCAAACCCGACGTTGCCCGAGGTGAAGCAAAAGTCGTGGGTCAAGAACCCCATCGACTTGTTCATCTTGCGTAAACTGGAAAAGGCAGGTCGGGCGCCGGCGGAACCAGCCGACTCTCACTCCCTCCTGAGGCGGGCTCATTTCGACTTGCTGGGCTTGCCTCCCGATCCGGAAAGCATCGAAAAATTCGTCCAGAACCCCGATTGGCCCAATTTGATCAAGGAGTTGCTTGCCTCCCCGCATTACGGCGAACGCTATGGGCGTCACTGGCTCGACGTGGCGCGCTATGCCGACAGCTCCGGATACGGTAGGGATTATTTCTTTCCGCATGCTGCCCATTACCGGGATTACGTCATACGGTCGATGAACGAGGACAAGCCGTTCACCTCCTTTGTGAGGGAGCAGGTCGCGGGAGATATTCTTTATCCCGAAGACAAGGCAACGGACCGGCGGCGATATGCGACGGGGTTTTATACGATTGGCGCGGTCTACCCGGTTTCGGCCAACGGTATCAAGCGACCGAAGAGATTCGAGTACGACCGCCTGACTGATGCGGCGGACGTTACGGGGGAAGCGTTTCTGGGACTCTCCTTTGCCTGCGCCCGATGTCATGACCACAAGTACGACCCAATCACCCAACGTGACTATTTTGCCTTCCAGTCCCTGTTCGCCTCCTCGACCTTCAAGGAAATGCCAATTGAGAAGGGCAAAGAGAAACTGCAGATCAAGGACTACCTGCTTGAGCACACGGCGGCGGCGGAGCATGCCACTTTCTTCGAGCGAGGAGAATTGAATTTGCCGGTGGGCAGGATGCGTCCCGGTTTGCCCGTTTATTTTTCCACGGGAAAGACGCCTGCGGAAAAGCCCGGTGACCACAAGAAGAGGCGTCTGCAGGTGGCGAACTGGATAGCCTCCGGGGAAAATCCCCTGACTGCCCGGGTCATCGCCAACCGGGTCTGGCAATGGCATTTCGGGGAAGCCCTGGTCACGACCCCGAACGATTTCGGGCTCGAGGGAGAACCCCCGTCCCATCCCGAATTACTGGATTACCTCGCCACCTACCTCATCGAAAATGACTGGAGCCTGAAAACGCTGCACCTCCATGTCATGAGCTCATCCACCTACCACATGAGCAGCGCCCATGCCGAACCCGCGACCACAGGGGTGATCGACAGGTTCCCGACTACCCGCATGCAGGCGGAGACGATCTGGGACAATATGTTGGCGGTTTCCGGCAAGCTGAACGGAAAAATGTATGGACGCTCCGTTTTTCCTCCGGTCAGCGACGACTTGGTGCAGTCGAAGAGAAATGCCTCTTGGGAAACGGAGAAGAAGGAGAGAGACTGGATGCGCCGGGGAATCTACGTTGCCATCAAAAGGTCCATGCACTTCCCCTTTTTCGACGCCTTCAATGGAACGAATTCAACCTCCAGTGTCGGCCAACGCGAAAGCACCGTGGTTTCGCCCCAAGCCCTCGCCATGATGAACGGCGAAATTCCCAGAAAACTGTCCAACGCCTTTCACCAGCGGCTCGTCCGCGAGTGCGGGGACGACAAGGAGAAAATCATCGTCAGGGCGTGGTTGCTGGCCTATGGTCGGCCCGTGACTGAAAAAGAAAAGCAAGTGACTCTGGAGTTTCTAAGCGAGGTGGATATGAAAACCTGGTGTCACGCCCTCTTCAACAGCAACGAGTTCGTTTACCTCAGGTAATGCAACCTTTCATGAACAGACGGGAGATGCTGAAGCACTCGGGCTTGGGCTGCGGCCTCTTGGCCCTGCATGGCTTGATGGCTGAATCGGCGCCTGCTGCCAGCCAACCCCATTTTCCGGCGACCGCGAAAAACGTCATTTGGTTGTTCATGCATGGCGGCCCCAGCCAGATGGACACCTTCGATCCCAAGCCCTTGCTGAAGGAATTGCACGGCCAGCAGGCGCCGGCGTCCTTTCATGACATACAAACTTCGTTCACCGACGTCAAAAAACAGAAGCTTCTGGGCAGCGAGTTCGGTTTCTCCAAATGCGGCGCATCCGGCATGAAGATCAGCGACGGTTTTCGGCACATGCAAAACCATGCCGACGACATCGCCGTTCTCCGCAGCTTGCATCACGAGGACTTCAATCACAACCCGGCCCTTTGGGTGATGAACTCCGGTCACAACAGGGCAGGGCGCCCCTCCATGGGCAGCTGGCTCTCCTATGGCTTGGGACATGAAGCCAACAACCTGCCTGGATTCGTGGTCATGACCGACGGGGCCATGAAGGCGGGCGGCGGTATTTGGGGGAATGCTTTTCTGCCCGCTTCGCATCAGGGAACCAAGCTCAATGCGTCGGGTCCGCCCATTCCCAACGTGAAGCCGTCCATGGCCAGTCAGCAGCAGCTCAAGATGCTGCGCTACATGAAGCAGCTGGATGCTGGAACCAACCCTGAGCTGGAAGCCCGGATCAAGAGTTATGAATTGGCCTTCCAAATGCAAGCGTCGGCCCCCGAGGCGCTGGACATCCACACGGAATCCAAGGCGACCCGGAAACTCTACGGCGACAACCAGTTTTCACAGCAGTGCCTGATGGCTCGGCGCCTGGTGGAGCGGGGCGTTCGCATGGTGCAGGTATACAATGGCTGCTCCTCTGGAGATGAATGGGACACGCATCATAATAATTTCAAAAGACACCGGAAGCTGATGCGTAACGTCGACCAAGGCTGCGCCGGCTTGCTGGCGGACCTGAAATCCCGCGGCATGCTGGAAGACACCCTGGTCATATGGAGCGGCGAGTTCGGCCGCACCCCGACCACTGAAAAAAGCCATGGGCGGGATCATAATCCCTATGGGTTTTGCGGGTGGATGGCTGGCGGCGGCGTACAAGGCGGTCAGGTCATCGGATCGACCGATGAAATCGGCTTCCGGGCTACCGAGGACAAGGTGCACGTCCATGACTTCCACTCTACCATCCTGAAATTGATGGGGCTGGACCACGAGGAATTAAGCGTCGACCAAAACGGCCTCGAGATGCGTCTGACCGACCTCCATGGCCACCACGATATCTACGGCAAGTTGACCGGCCGAACGTCCTAGTTGCTTGCAGGCGGGCGCGCCTATCGAATATGAGCGCGCAACTGGAAACTTTAGTTTTCGGACGTTCCCTAGATGCGGCGTAGCGGTTCATGGAGTCCGGGAACTCAACGAGGCGCTAGGGTTGGTTGGGTTGAAATGATTATATTCGGTGCCAGCACTTGACCGCGACGGGGAGAACGGTAAGGTGAAAGGTTGCAACTATACCTGTTTCCTTTCTGCCGAAGCGTTTCAATTTACGCTTAAGGCCAAACTTAGCATACTATCATGAAAACAAATTTTTCATCTCTACGCATAATGCTCTTTGCCGTCCTGCCGTTGGTTGGCGGTTCACTTGTGGCCCAGGAATTCTCGTCGAAGCCGGATGCCAAGCCGTTTCAGTTAACCCGTTACGACAAACGCATCCCCGCGGATTCCTGGATGCTCGCCTCGATGGACCTCGACGTATTCTTCAGCTCGAAGGCGCTGATGAAGGCAGTTTTTGAAAATAGCGACGGACCGGACGCCCCTCCCAAGGTGTTGGTTGATCTCTTCACTTCCGGCAAGATGAAGATGGTCATGCCTTATCCGATCATTTTCGGACTGGGCGGAGATGCCGACAAGCCCGGCAACTCGCCGGAAAACAATCCCATAGTGATGGACTTTTTGAAGCAACGGCACCAGATGGGACTGTACTTCAACTTATCCCAAATGCCTGATGCGGTCGTTTCCGCCATTTACCAGCAGGAGGCTTCCAAGGGGAACCTTCCACTGACTGAAGCGGAGGCCTTGGAACTGTTTCGCTTCATCAAACAGACTTTGCCACCAAGTCATTTCGGCATGAACTTCAAGAAAGGCGAGTTCAACCTGGCGGGCGCGGTCCATGACAAAGGCATGGCGGAAAAATGGCCCGGCAAGGGGCTCCCCAAATCACTGCTCAACGCCATTCCGGCATCCAGCATGGTGGTGCTCGGCGGTTCGCTCAACGTCGAGGAAGCCAACGAAGACATACAGGCTCGACTGGGACAGTTTCTCAAGATCGCCAACCTGATGCAAAAGATCGAGTCTCCGAATGAACAGCCGTCACTGGATCTGGAGGCAATGAGCGCCCAAATCAACGCCATGACACGTGAAATGGTCGGCATGGACGCCAAGGATCTGCTGCAAATCTTTCATGGCGATTTCGTCATGGGCGTTGGCATTGGCTTTGTGAAAAACGCGGGCGGGGATATCCCGGAACCTCAGGTCGTCGTTGGCGCTACCGTCAAGGAGGAAGGTAAACTAACGCTCTTGCTGGATGCCCTCGAGGCCAACGGGGCCTTCGCCGATCCCATGTTCAACGTGGTGCGCCGTCCCGGGCATCTTTTCATATGCACAACTAATTTGGCTCGGCAGCTCAAGCGGGGCGACTTGGCCAAGCCCATTCGTGGAGATGCCCGCAAGGCATTGCAGGACAATCACCTGGCCATGTTTGCAGACATGCAGAAAATCATGAAGGCTCAGGCACGAGCGGGGCTGGATTTTTTGGGCCGGGATGATCCCGAGTATACTGCCATGTTTGAGAAGCTGGACAGCATGATTCTAGCCGCCCGTTTCGAGGAAGGAAAAATGAACTCGAAATTGGCCTTGCAGCTTCGCGACCCCAGTTTTGATGCCTTGGAGTTTATCTTGCAGCTCGGCGCCCTTGACCAGTTGGACCACGACTCCTTGGACTAAGTCCAGGAAGAGCGTAGGGAGGGACGGCAAGGCGGGGCCTCCTTGATCAACTGCGAGGCTAGGCTCAATCGCATTACCTGCGAGAGCGGTAAGCAAGGCGAAGTCCAGTACCACCGTCAACCGTCCTTGACCGCGCCGTCCGCGTCCTTACGGTGCTTTCCATGAAAAAACTCGTAGCCGTAGGTTTGCTTGGCTTGTTGCTGGCCGGTTGCGAAATAGGGGGTGACCCTTCCACAAGTGATTCCGAGGAGGAAGCCAGTCCCCCGAGTCGCGAGGTGGAAGCTTCCCCATGGCCGGACCTGAAAGACCCCCAGGCGCTCTCGGCGGTGGCGGCAAAGGCGTTCGAGCACTCCTTGGACGTATTCGAGAAAAGGCCGGATGGCATTGTTCGCATGGCGAGTGGGGGTTCTCCCTTCAGTGGCTGGCTCAAGGTGACTCGGGCAAACGGACAGCTCGAAGGGATTTGGCATTTACAGGATGGCAAGCTGCATGGTCCCGGCGCTGGCTGGTACCCGAATGGCCAAATGGAGTTTTACGGTTATTTCAAGAACGATCAGATGGATGGTCTCAGTTTGTCATGGTACTGGAATGGGCACAGGAGTTCCGATAGAATCTACCGGAGGGATCGCTTGGATGCCGCGATGGCCTGGACACCCAATGGCTTGGAATGCCCCTTGAGTCGGGTCAAGAATGGGAACGGGACTCTGGTCTATTACCATGCGGACGGTACCATCGACCGAAAAATCGAATTTCGTAACGGTCTCGAGGTCGAGTGATGCCTCGTTCAAAGACATTGCCATACTGTTGAGCCAACGAACGGACCTGCTGGGAAAAAAATCATGAAAGCGTTCTTCGTTTGCTTTGTTTTTCTCGTTGCCGGCATGCTCGACGCAGCCGAGAAGCCTGCGGTCCTGACCTTGGAAAACGTACCCTATGCGAAAAAAATCGTGGGCGACGAGCCGGTGCGCAGTACGTTTTCCGCCGAACAGGCCGCCCGTTATCTCGATAACGCGTCCCTCAACTGGCAGAAGAGCCGCAAATGCGCCACCTGTCATACCAACATGGCTTACCTGATGGCGCGACCGGCCTTAGGCGACGCCTTGGAGAGCTCGGGAGAAGTACGCAGCTTTTTCGAGGACTATTATCTTGCCCGGTGGGAAAAAGGAAAGAAGGTTCCCCAAAAGCCCTACCGTCCCGTTGTGGTCGGGGCGAGCCTCGCGTTCAACGATGCCCAGACTACGGGCGCGCTGTCGGACACGACCCGCAAGACCCTCGACCTGATGTGGACGACGCAAGACGAGAACGGTGCATGGAACTGGGCCAAGTGCGGTTGGGCGCCGATGGAAATCGACGACCATTACGGGGTTACGCTCGCTGCCTTGGCGGTNGGAATCGCTCCNGACAATTACGCGGAGAGCGAAGTGGCCAAGGCCGGTTTGGCAAAAGNGCGNAAGTACCTCAACGAAACGCCGGCGCCTTCCTTGCACCACCGNATCATGATCGCTTGGGCGTCGCTGCGNGTCGAGGGCCTGATGGACAAACGAGAGCGAGAAAAAACGCTCCGGGAAATGCTGGCGAAGCAGCTGGATGATGGGGGTTGGGGCACGCCCGCCTTTCTCGTCGACTGGAAGGCCTTCAAGCGAAAGGACGGTAAGCCGCCTGACACCGAGACGTCCGATGCCTACGGTACGGGGCTTGCTCTCGTGGTAGCCCGCGAAATGGGCATTTTCGCCAAGGATCCGCGGCTGCGGAAGGGCGTTGCCTGGCTGAAAAGCAACCAGCGTGAAAGCGGCAAGTGGTTCACCCCTTCCCCGACCAGGGACAGCAAAAACTATTTCACCAACTTCGGTTCCGCTTTCGCGGTGCTCGCCCTGCAGGCGTGCGGGGAGTTGCCGGGTTGGCCTTTTGCCAACGAGAAAAAGTGAATCGCTGAAGCGTTTCCCTGACTGGGCGAGCCAGTTCTCCCTGAACAATATCATCACCGACTTCAACCGGTTGACTTTCCCTTGACCACCGACTCGCGGATCCTGCAACTTGGCACCATGTCCGGGAAGGAAGCCGCATGAAGTTTTTCGAATTGATAAAGTGTGGAAGCGAGGGCCGTAAAGAGGAAGCCGGTGAAGTCATCCTTCGTGGAACACTGGAGGAAATCGCCGATTTCGTATCCGAGAACGGCTTGGCCTGGAACGAGATTCCCAATTCGCCTCTCGGTGGTTGCTTTATCAGGATGACTGGGCCGGACACCGCGGAAACTTACGACGTTGTTCCCGTTTCGTCGGTTGCGACCGAGGAAGAAGTCGCGTACCGGCCTGCCCACGTTGGTGAACACGAATTCGTGATTCGCGCGAGGATGGCAGACGTCATAGCATTTGCGGGCAAAAACGATTTGCAATTCAGGAAGATCATCAAGGATGAACCCGCGTCGAGATACTTTGCATGGTGGGCATTGAGTGAACGAGATCCGGATGCCGACCAAGCGGAATCATGAACCGAGCCTGCCTTTGCCATGCGAAGGGAAAAGAGGCGCCACGTTCCTCCGACTGAGGGGCGCGGGGTCGCGTGAGATCGCGGTCAAGGGTGAGTCGAAACAAGGGAAGTGATGCCGTGGGTCCTGCCTCGAGAGCTATTTCTTCAGCGAGGCTATGATCATGGCAGCGACCTCCGCGCCATGAGGAGATTTTTCAAGCCTGCTCACGTGGGCCGTCAGATCATTCCAGGCACCATTTATTTCATCCCCATGTCTTTCTTTGTTTTTCTTCTTCCCTTCATCGGTCAAGCCGTTTCCCAACACATCGATTTGCTCTTTCAAGGTTTCGATTTCCGATAAAATCGTTTCTACCTCCGGCTTGTGCTTTTCCGCCGATTCCTTGTCTTCGATCTGGCCCAAGGTTTCATTCAAGACCCCAATTTTTTTTATCATGGCCACGATCGCTTCATCCGCCCTTTCAATCATTGGATCGGATTTGTCATCCTTCTTTTCTCCTCCGCACCCGGTCAGAAGCGCGGCGATCAATACAACTAAATCGAATTTTTTCATGGCGTTGAAGTTAGGCAGAAGATACCTGCCGTTAAGAAAGAGCCATTAGGCAGGGTCAGAAGCCCGCTTTGCCGAGGTCCTTCGCTGCCTCGCAGGCTTGGCAACTGCCATAGAATCGCCAGTCCAGGTAAAACCCGTCCTTTGCTTTCTTGTGGGCGTCGAGCATCTTGGCTCCGTCTCGGGCGTATTCGGCGAATTTCTTCTTCATGGCGGTTTTTTCCGCGGGCGTCTTTCGGGTCTGTTCGATGCGGTGCATGATCCAGGGGCGGACCAAGGCTCCCATCGTGTATACACGCGTACGAGCATCCTTGCTGCTTAAATCCTTCAATAGCTTCAGGTC
This sequence comes from Opitutia bacterium, assembly GCA_002721705.1. Classification (GTDB taxonomy): domain Bacteria; phylum Verrucomicrobiota; class Verrucomicrobiia; order Opitutales; family Seribacteraceae; genus UBA2993. Next base: position 8,308 of record PBLJ01000040.1, on the reverse strand, counting down.
GGCTCCCTTGCCGAAGGTAGAGGCTCCCTTGGCGTCCGTGAAAGCCGGCCGGTTCCGGTACGCGCGAAACGCTTCGTAGGTTGCGTGGCAGAGCTCGCAGCGAAAGACGAAATGCGTCTTCACCTTGTCTTCCTTTTTCTCGACCTTGCCGCCGATGATGGCGTCCACGATCTCATTCTGGACACCATCGCGATAAAGGCCTTCGAGGACTGCGAAAAACACGAACTGGCACATTTCGTCGTTCTGCCACTGGACGGACTTTTTCGGTGCCTCGGGCTGAGCCGCGAGGGCAGGGGACTGGAGAGCGAATGAAAAGGCGAGGGCGATGGTCAGGAGATAGGTTTTCATGCCTTTGAAAATGGGGAGGAGTCACCTTGCTTGTCAACCATTGGCGTGAGGCGGGATCAAGGCCGATTCAGGTCGCCGAGGTAGAGCAGGTAGGATGCGCCTTTTGCGCCCTCATGAGCCTTGGCGGGCACCGCTTCCACGTGAAAGCCGGCCTTGCCCAACCGGTTCTCGAATCCTTGGTCGCTTCCCGCAGACCAAACCACGACTCGCCCGTTTGGTTTCAGAGCCCTCGCGATCGCTCGGATGCCGGTTTTTGAATAGAGCGACAGGTTGCCTGCGCTCACCATGGGAGAGGGGCCATTGTCGACGTCCAGCAAGATGGCGTCGTAGCTTTCCGGTTTGGCTTTGCGGATGATTTGTACCACGTCCGTAACCTTGACTTCCACGCGGGGGTCATCGAGCAACGAACCGTTGAGGCGTTTCAAGTGCGTCCGGTTCCATTCGATCACCGCAGTGACCATTTCGGCTACTTCCACGGTTACCTTTTCTCCGGTGGATGCCAGGACGCTCTTGAGGGTGAAACCTAGACCCAGTCCCCCAATCAGTACTCGACCAGGGGCGTCCGGGTCCAGCTCGGCTACCCCGAGAGAGCCAAGCAGGCTCTCCGAGGCATGGGAGCGTGAATGCATCAACTCTTTCCCCTCCATGGAAATGACGTACTCTCCGTCATGCTCGAAGAGTGTCATCACTCCTTCCTGATTTTCGGTTTCAGCGAGTCGGGTGCGTGGCTTCATGTGTGGAACCAGTTAAAGGAGGTGGTACTGAAATCGGGTATCGCATCGTTTGGGAATGATCGTTAGGGAAGGCATGCATGATGAATCGTCGCGAAGAACCGAAGGAAATGCATTCATCCGCTCATTTGTACAAGGCTCGCGTCCGGAAGCCCACGCAAAAATCAACCACCGAGCGGGAGAAGCCTGCCGCTCAACCTGCCCGCGTCGGGTTTTCGTTTCCACGGAAACTGGGTGGTCGCTCATTCACCTGGAGCAGGGGAAAGGATACCGACTTGGGGGCGAAGGTGGCCGCTTTGCCGCCGCACAAGCAGGAATACGTGGTGGAACGTTTGCAGGAAACCTTGGCGGAGAAGACCAAGAAACTCGGGCCAAACGACCCGCGGACGCAGCAGTGGAAGGAATACCTTGGGATCGCCAGGAAATCGTCGCGGAGGAAAAGCAAGAAGAAGAAAAAGAAGCATGACAAGAACAAGGGGATGCGGAAGAAGCGATCCCGCGCCGCCGACAATGACTGAAAATTCCCGGGAATGGGTTCTTCATGAGATTGCCCGGAGAGTGGTTCAGTTGGAATTTCCGCACCCGGTTCGGGTCGGTGTCGACGGTATAAGCGCATCGGGCAAGACGGTTTTTGCCGATGAGTTGGCCGCCGTTTTGCGCGGAATGGGGCGCGAAGTGATTCGCTCCGGACTGGATGGGTTTCACAACCCCCCGGAGATCCGACATCGCCAAGGCTCCCATTCGGTATCCGGTTATCTCGAGGACTCTTTTGACTTCGAGGCGGTTCGGCGCTGCGTGTTGGATCCGTTGGGGCCTGAAGGAAACCTTTCCTACCTTTGCGAAGCCTACGACCACAAGGTGGAAGCGCCTTGCGAGGCCTCTCCGCTGCAGGCGGATCCGCAAGCGATCCTCGTTTTCGAGGGCGTCACTTTGTTTCGCGACGATTGGGCCGACTTCTTTGATTTCAAGATCCTGGTGCAAGCCTCCTTCGAGGTCGCCTTGGAGCGCGCCAAGACGCGTGACCTCGAACATTTCGGAGGCATGGAGACTTTGCTCGCCAAGTACAACCAGCGATTCTTCCCCGGACAAAGGCGCTACCTCGAGCAATGCCGGCCGGGAACGTCGGCTGACCTCGTGGTGGGCAACGACGACTGGGAACGTCCGCAGCTCAGCGATTCCTGCAAGTCCTGAAAACCTTACGTTCCCGCGTTGTCCGCGCGATCATCGGGTCGCTTCGTTTGACGGCTTCGGGGACCTCTGTTATATTGAATGGGTGAATCCGCTTTCGGACAAAGACATTGAGCGTCGTGTCGAAATCATCATGGAAATCGACCGGCTAACCCTCGAAATCAAAGCTTTCATAGAAAAGGTCGTTGAAGTTACCCCGCCGCTTTCGCTTCAAGAGTTGGAGGAGGTCCAAGCAGGAATGGACACAGTCATCGCCCAAGGCAGGTTTTGGCTTCAGGAAAGCAATCCGCAGCGATACATTTACGAGATGAGCGTGTTCCATACTTGGTTGCAGGATCGATACGGTGACCGGCGGTAGCGGTTTCTACTCGCAGGACCAAGTGGACATGAGCTCCGGGCCAAACTCTTTCGAAGATCCCTTGTAGACCGCCGTTTTGCCGAGCGCGTGGCATTGCGCGTCCACCTTCGACAGACCCTCTCTCAGTTTATTGAGATCCGCCTCGGTTTTCTCGCCTTGGTAGATGGCCCGCATAATCTCTAGTTCCTCCAGCACCAAGGTGCTGTGGCGTAGTAGCTCGGCGGCGATCCGCTCGACCAGGGGCCAGTGTTTCTCGACCATTGTGTCCGCTACCGCCCGCATCTCCTTCTCCAATGCCTCCATCCTTTTCTCGTCGAGGCCTTCTCCATGAAGGCGCTTCAGGCAGTCTCTCGCGATTTGGTCGTCTATCGCCCCTCCCAGTTTGGCCCGGCGGATACTACCGCCGGCCCGCAGTTCGGCGCATTGTCCGGCGTAGCAGTTTATGATTTCCTCTTTCAATCCCTCTTTCGATTCCAGATCGGCGTCTATTTCGGTGACTCCGGCGAGGACGTTGGTGTCCGGGTCGGGTATGAGGGTGGCCCAGTCCGGATGGTTCCCGAAGATCGCACCGACCGCTGCGTGTCCGGCTTCGTGGTAGGCCGTTGCCTTCGCGATGCGTTGTACGCTACGAACCGAAAGACCTACCTTCTTCGCGATCTCGGTGGCCTTGGTCCCGCTCGCCCGCAAGCGGAGCGTGGCAGCCTGCATTTCACCGGTGATTTCCACAGCCACAAGGTAAGCGTTTCTTGGCCACGAGTCAATTCCGCGCGGGATTCGTTTCATGGTCTTGAGAAGTATATTTACGTTCCAGCGTTTCCTGCGCTTGACCCTGGTATAAACCTTTCTACATTGGTTCCCATGAAGGGGGTGACGTCTGTTTTATTCGCCATGGCTCTGCTGGTAGGGTGGAGTGGTTGTTACTCCAAGAGGGAATCGTACGGTTACGTTTATTCCAGCGGGGAAAGATTCGGCGAGGGCCATTGCCTGGACGGTGAGCGGGTGGGCTTGTCGACCTCTTGGTACAAGAGCGGGCAGAAGTGTCAGGAAGTGATGTGGAATTACGGCGCCCTGCTTTACGTCAACGTTTGGAAACCCGATGGAGAGAAGTGTCCGGACACTCACCTCGTGGATGGGGACGGCGTACGCGTGACCTATCACGAGAACGGGCAAAAGGCGCGGGAGGAAAACTACCTGGACGGTCAATTGGACGGCCTCTCTACCATTTGGCGGGACAACGGCGAGAAGTGGATGGAAGGCCATTGGTCGAAAGGCAAGAAATTCGGGCTCTGGACCAGTTGGCACGAAAATGGGCGCAAGCAGTCCGAAGGCCATTACAAGGACGACCGTCCGGAAGGGGAATGGATTTCCTATCCAGAGGAAGGCACCGAAAGAAAGCGCGTTACCTTCAAGGATGGCGCCGTCGTTGGCAGTACTCAGTGAGAAGGCTTTGCTAGCCTTTGCCCCGCATCCCGCTCACCAAGTTCATTTCACCGGCTTGCAGGTCGGTCAGTCCCAGCTCGTCGAGCTCTTTGAAACGATTGGCCAGGCTTTTGGCAAGTGGTCCTTCCCGTAGCGCTTCCTCGCGATCGAAGGCCGTCTTGAAAAGGCCCAGGAGAATGTCCGAGAAAGCGACCGTGACCAGAAGAACGTTTGCAATCAAGTTGGCCGCGAAGCGGATGAATCCTTCAAAACTGATATCCATGTCGAGGTTCAAGACAAGAACCACGAAGGCACCCATGCCGATCAAACCAGGGGTTTTCATTTTCGACCGTACCCTGCCAAGGGTCGAGTCAAGGTCCTTGGCGTCGGCAGGCGAGTTAATGTCCTTGGCGTGAAAGACCAGCATCAAGGGAGCAATGAAAAGGCCAGTAAAGCCAACGAAAGCAATGAAGGCATTGAATCCCATGAGGCTTAGCAACTGCATGGAGACGACCATTCCAACAAGGAAAAAGAGGGCGTATATGGGAGCGATCACAAGGGTGATCCATCCGGGCATGGTGGCTTCCGGAAGCAGGGTCTTGAGACTCAAGGATGAACGAATCAAGCCTGGGAAAAGGCCGAAAACGACAGGTAAGAGATCGATCAAGTACTTGGCCGCCAACAGCAAGGAAAGCATGTTTTTGTCGTCCCCCTTGAATTCTTTCGAGCTGATGAACACGGTAAGGGGAATGAGGGCGACCGCAAAGGGGACAAAGAACATGCAGGCCCAGCTCAATCGCGCCAACTTTCGCGTGCGTTCCACTTTCGTCCAACTGGTTGCGGCAAGGATGGCTAAGACGCAACCGCCCGCTTGAGCCGCAATCTGCATTAGGGTAACGAACCACAGGATTCCCTGAGTGTCTTCCCCGAAATTGCCGAGTGCGATGAGCGAAAACAAGGTGGCTACGCCGATGCAAATTCCTGCGATCCACAAGAGAGCTCTTCGCCAAGCGAGGTAATTGCCGGCGTCCTTGGCATGAATAGGAGGAATCGCAGCTTGCAGTTGTACGTTTTCCTGAGTGGTGAGGGCTTGTTTCTGGAAATCGCTCTTGAAAAAACGATTGGCGAACATTTTCGCCGTGGCTGCCAAACCTTGGGAGGACGAGGTCTGCGACTTCTCTGGAACTTGCTCGGAAGGCGGCGCCGGAGGAGGGGCTTCTTCGTTCTGCTTCGCCAACGACGGGTCAAGCGCTTCAGGACAGGCCTCGGACAACGGTTTCCAGTCGCTCATTCCGCTTTTCCACGCCAAGGCTGTACCTTTTACTTCGCCGGATTTGATCTTTGCGGATACTTCTGCCAGCGAGAAGGGCCCTTCTTTTGCTCCTCCAATTACCAAGTGCCATTTCATCGTTCCGATCTAAAGGTTCTACGTTTGGGATTGCGTGGCCGTCAATTACCGAATGTGACCATCGGTCACGAGTTCAGGCCGACTGCGTCACCATGCACAGGAATCTTGAGTTTCCGGCGTAAATTGCCATCTTGCATTCTATGCTTGAACTCTTGCGTCAACGAACCAACCCGCTCAGGAAGGAACTGGGGAAGCACCCGATCTATCAATCGGTCAAGACTCCTGAAGCCCTTCGGGTCTTCATGTCCTACCACGTGTGGGCGGTGTGGGACTTCATGTCCTTAGCCAAGAGGTTGCAGTTGGTCTTTACTTGCTGCGAGTTGCCTTGGATACCTCCGCGTCGCCCCGACCTCGCCCGCTTGGTCAATGAGATCGTGCGTGACGAGGAATCGGACCTCGATCACCTCGGGCGGCCTGCGAGCCATTTCCAATCCTACCTCGCCGCCATGGACACGGTGAAGGCATCTACGAAACCGATCAAGAATTTCATCGCTATGCTGGAAGCCGGCGAGGATTGGAAGGGGGCCCTTTCCAGAGCAAAGGCTCCCCATGCGGCAGCTCGTTTCGTGGAAGGCAACCTTGCAATTGCCCAAGATGGCGCGCCGGGCGAGGTGGCTGCGGCTTTTGCTTTTGGGCGAGAGCTTGTCTTGCCCAAGATTTTCTCTCTCTTCCTCTCCTGTTTGGATGAGTCGGACCAACTGGACGAGGAGTGGACTCCCCTGAAGTTTTATCTCCAGCGACACGTCGAGCTGGACGGCGACGAGCATGGCCCAGCGGCGGAGCAAATGGTCGTTCATGCCGTCGAGCAAGACGGAGGCGATTGGGAGCCTGCGATCGATGCGGCCACGCGATCCCTCGAGGCGAGACTGCTTTTATGGGATGCGACCCATCAGGCCATAGTGGCCCCAAGCAACTCATGAGCCCGACGATTGAACCTCCACTTCCTGATCGCAAGCCCGCTTGCATCACCAACGTCCCGCTTTGGGCATGAAGGTTTTTCGTTACCTCAACGTTCTTGCAATCACCATGTTGTCGCTGGCGGCAATGGTGGGCGGCCTCTACTTTTTTCTGGTTCCTAGTAAAGAAGCGCTGCAAGGGGCCCTTGCTACCGACTCGCGCAAAGTTTTGCAAAACCCCGACAAGGCAAGCAAGACCCTCGAGTCGGAATCCGCGGATCGCTCTCCCGCTCCCGAGGAAACCGTCGAGGCATCGCCGGAGCGAAAAACTTCGGATGATGCGGATGCTCCCACTGAGCCGATTCCTGAAACCGTCGCTGCCAAGCCACCGGAGCCTTCGCAACAAGAGGAGAATGGCCCTCCCGACTTGGATGACCCCGACGTCCTCAAACGAATCGTGGCCGTGGCGATCGATCGCGACCGGTTGCGCTCGCGTCGCGTAAAAAGGAGCAAAATGGATGTTCTTTACGACGGGGACAAACCGTTTACCGGATGGGTCAAGCGTACGTGGTCCAGGACGGGTGAACTCAAGGAGTTGGGCTTTTGTCGCGAGGGGTTGGCGGACGGGCTCTGGCTCGAATGGGAGAAAGACGGTGCGAAAAGAGCGTCGGGTGCCTACCAGGCGGGCGAGAAACACGGCATCTGGACCCACTGGAGGCAGAATGGGGGTCGGTCCAAGGAGTACCGTTACGAGTTGGGTAAAAAGAAGAGGCTGTAGTTCGTCTCGTTGCGACTCCCCGCGTTCCGCAGGGTCACTTTTCGTTTTTTCGCCGGGCCCATTGGCCCCAGACGCGTAGGTACTCCGGAATGATCAATGCGCCATCGCCGTTCAGGTCCAGGGCTTGGAAGACGGCCTTCGCCAGTTTGGGATCCTGGAAGGTTTTGCTGGCCATGAATTCCTTGGTGGTCAAGCGACTGTCGTCGTTGAGGTCCATCTTGAAGAATATTTCCTTGGCCTCGTCCGTGATGATCCGGTTCACCACGTATTCCTCCTCGGAGACGAAGCCGTCCTGGTTTGAATCCGCTGCGCGGAAGATTCCTTGTCTCGCTTCACGGGTCATGTACCTCCCGTCCTCGACGTATTCCTTCTTGGAGTGTCGCTTGTCCCGATCGGCGTCTAGGAACCCGAATACCCTGCGGTAGTTGGCTCGTTGCCCTTCGCCGACCGCTTCCACTCCCATGTATCCAAACGCCTCGAGGATTTTTTTAGGGTGATGCCCGCCGATGGAGACTTCGGCGCCCGCGGGGGCGGGCTTATTCTTTTCCTGTTTGGCCAAATTGCAAAGGGGGGTGGTGCCTAGAAGGATGCATAGGGCGAGGAGTTTGCGTGTCATGGCTTACCAACTCTAAGCGCCTTCATCCTGCCGTCAACTTGCTTCCCCTGACCTCGTCTTCAACCGATCGATCATGCCGGTCTTCGTAAAACCTTGTTGTCTTTCAGCTCTAAAAGGCAATAAATCGGCATTGTTCAAGTTTCCCCGAATTGACTGTTTTTTTTGTTTTCGTGAACGTCGACCGCCTCATCCACCAGATCGAAAAGGCTCTCCATGAAGGTGCCCCGATGCCGCATTTGGAGGAACTGGCCAAGGAGTACGCCAGTTGCCGAGCCACCATCAAGGAGCGTCTGGACAAGTGCGTTTTTTTGATTCGCGCGGAAAAACATCATGTAGCTCTTGAGGTGGCCGAAACTCCCCCCTCGCTTTTTTCCTTGTTGGAAAAACTAGCCTGTGAAAGCGAGGAGCCTTGGCAGCGCCTTTGCGAGTCCAGGGGACTTGGCATTGGGCCGGGTTGGGAGCAGGAACAGGTGGATTTGCTGGAAAGCGCCTACCGTAAGGAGAACTCGGAGGACTCGCCTATCTTTCGCGAATACCGTGAGGCCGTGAGCAACCGGGACGATCCC
>PBLJ01000039.1 GCA_002721705.1 Opitutia bacterium | reverse complement strand
TTTGAGCCGATGCCAATCCCAACAATAATTTCTGGTATTCTGGGTCGGTTTCCTTGGTTTGGGTGAGCAATTGCTCGTAAAGTGATATGGATACGCCACTCAATCCGATACGAAGAGCACTTTCCGCAGCTTTCAATTTATTTGCATAATGAAAGGAATTTCCTTCTTCGGAATCATACGGGAGGGGCGGTTCCTCTTCCTGAGCAAGCGTTGTGCTGGCTACTAATGCGAAGATAAGGGCACGACACACAACTGTAATTGATAAGGTATTGATTTGCAAAGGTTTGCTGTCAGAGGAAATTATTCTATTAATTATAGGATAGATAATTACATGCCGTAATCGGAAGTTGCAAACCTTTGTAGCTGGTTCTCGGTCAGATTGTGATTGACGCGTTTAGTTTCCTCTGAGAAAAAAAAGAGCTAAACTAGTGCGGGCGTAGCTCAGTTGGTAGAGCACCACCTTGCCAAGGTGGATGTCGAGGGTTCGAATCCCTTCGCCCGCTCCATTTTCCTCTTGAAGGCTTCGGAATTATTCGATTTCCCAACATCTCTTCCTTTTGCTCATCATTTCCCTAATCGAATTCCGCCGTGGGAATGGATCAAGAGGATTAAGATTGCCTTGGCTGATTTCTCATTTGTGCACGGGTTGCCTCATCACACGATTCCGAAAGGCTTGCAGATTGGATCAAAGGTGTTTTTGCATCCATCTGTCAAGTTGCCGAGTCATGGTGTGATTAGAGGGCCGGCATTCATTGGTGAGAACTGTGAATTGAGGCCTGGTGTATTTATTAGGGAGAATGTAATATTTGGCAAAAACTGTGTAATAGGTAATTCATGCGAGTATAAAAATACATTACTACTCGATAACGTTCAAACACCACATTTTAATTATGTAGGAGACTCTATTTTAGGTAATAGAGTACATCTTGGTGCTGGTTGTATTTTAGCCAACCTGCGGTTTGATCAAAAAGAAGTTTTGGCACCAACTCAAAATGGACTTGAGAAAAGTGGTTTGCGCAAGCTGGGAGCGATGCTTGCGGACGATGCGGAAGTGGGTTGCAACTCTACACTAATGCCAGGATCGATACTTGAAAAAAAGTCAAAAGTAGCACCTTCCCTTTCGTTTTCAGGTAGGCTGGGGGAGGGGCAAATATACGCAGGACATAGACTTGGTAGTCAACCTGCTAGATGATCAATAATCAAGGGGTGCAATTTATGATTACTTGCGATCACTGAATTACCTTTCAAGGCATCATTTCCCTTATGGTCGGTTATCATGCCACCCGCTCCTCGTATAATTGGAATCATTGCATGAAAATCCCATGGATTAACAATTGGATCTATCATGACGTCGGCATTACCTGATGCCAGCGACAAGTATCCAAAGCAGTCGCCCCAAGTCCTGTACAATGCGGCTTTATTAACTAGGTTTTCCCAATTATCCTTTCCGAAACGTCGTTGGGCGTTCAGGTCGTCGCTGGTAAGTATGGTAGAGCGCCCCATTTCTTCCGTTGTTCTAACTTTTACCAACCGATCGTTTAAGGTGGTTTGATTGTCATCTCCAATCATTAATAAATTCATGATAGGTTGATGTATGGCCCCCAACAGCGGCACACCTCTTTTCTTCAAGCAAAGTACTGTCCCAAACAAAGGCACTTTGGTAACAAACGAATGGGTACCGTCAATCGGATCAAGTAGCCAAACGTATTCGGCATTTTCGCTCATGGAGCCATATTCTTCCCCCACTATGCCGTGGTGAGGATAGGTTTTCTCGATTATTTTACGCAGGTATGCTTCCACTTCTCGATCGGCTCGCGTGACGGGCGTTGCATCCTCTTTGCTTTCGATTTGTAGGTTTTGGTCCGAGTAGTGAGAGATGATGATACGACCAGTTTCCTTCAATAGCTCTTGGACAAAGGAACTGAATTCCTCTAATTTCATTTTTCAGGTTGTAACACGGTGAAATTCGTTGCCTAGCACGCTTATAACAACACGCAATAATGTTTTAACAATGCGCTGGAAAGACAAATTAGTTCACGTATTGGATTTTGAGGGCAACGCACGCACCGGTGTCATCGAATATGGCGTGGCAACGCTTTCAAGGGGAAAACTCCAGTCTGTAGCTACTGGTTTATGTTGCGGTCGTCAGGAACCGGTTTCTGATGAGATTCGAGTACATGGAATTAAACACGACATGATTTCAACTGCTTCTCCTTTTGAGGAAGAGTGGAAACGCTTTTCCAATTTGCGAGCAACGGGTTCCATGGCAGCTCATCATGCATCCGTTGAGGACAACCTCTTAAAGGGGTATTGGCCCTATCCTCGTTGGAACAAGAGCCAAAAGAAGTTTTCCTGGGGTCCATGGATTGATACGCATCGTATTTATGCGTTTCTTTACAAAGGATTGGAAAATTATCGATTAAGTACCTTGATCAAGATTTTTGCCCTTGGAGAACGCTTAAGTGAATGGGGTGAGCTCCATTGTCCTCCGGAAAGGAGAAAGGCGCATTGCGCTTTGTACGATGCGTTGGCTTCGGCGTTGCTTTTGATACGCTTGGACGAATTGGCTGAACTGAACGATCTAACTACTGATTGGTTACTCGAACTCAGCGCAACCGATCAACACCGACGCGACAACCTGCGTCAGGGAGATTTGTTTTTAAGTTAAGGGGTCTTACTCCGGGGGATCGCTTTTAGAGGGTTCTTCGGACTCTGCATCTTCTTGCGGGACGCTCTCTTCGGAAGAATCATCCAAGGCTGCATCCTCGGGCGCGGGTTCAGTTGCGGTGCTTTCTTCGGGATTTTCTTCAAGCCCCTCGCTGGTGTCCCTCGGATTTTCTTGATCCAAAGCTTGATCGTCTTCGTTTGGCTGCTGGCTTTCGTCTTCTCCAATTTCGTCTTCCTGCATCTTGACGACGCGCGAGATTGCGACGAGTTTGTCGCCTTTTGCGAGGTCAACGAGTTTAACGCCTTTAGTTCCACGGTTGGTAGCGCGAATATTGAGAACAGGGCAACGAATAGCCTGTCCTTTTTTGGTTAACATCATGATTTCATCGTCTTCGTCGACTGCCAAGGCTCCTGCGAGAGCCTTGGCGTCCATAGCGATGACTCCGTAGCCACCGCGTTTGCGGGGCATATTGTCTTCGCCTTCTCCGCCTCGTGGAAGAAATGCGGAGAAAACCGTTCGTATGCCGAGCCCGTTAGAGCCGGCGATTAGAAGAAGGCGTTCGTCATCAACTACGAGCATGGATTCCACGTAATCGCCATCCCGGCGTCGAATGCCTCGCACGCCACGGGTGGCTCGCCCTTGGTTACGAAGCTGATTTTCATGAAAACGAAGGCCTTTACCGTGGTGCGTGAGAATGAGAATATGGTCGTCGCCGGTAGTTTTGCGAGCTTCGATGACGGTGTCGCCATCGTCTACGTTGATTCCAATGAGTCCACCTTTGCGATGGTTACGATAAGCGGACAGATGCGTTTTCTTGACTACCCCATTTTTGGTACAGAGAACGAGGGAAACGGGTTGCTCGAAATCCTCTACGCAGATCATAGCCGCCACTTTTTCGTTTTTTTGCATCTGAAGCAGATTCACGATGCTACGGCCCTTGGAATCGCGTTTGCCTTCAGGAACTTCATATACTTTCTCCACGTAAACACGGCCATTGTTCATAAAGAACATCATGGTGTCGTGCGCATTGGCAGTGAAAAGTTGGTCAATGGGATCCTCTTCTCGTTGGCCACTGCCAATAACTCCCTTTCCCCCACGATGTTGGGAACGATACTCTTCCACTGAAGTGCGTTTGATAAACCCTTTTTTGGTGATCGTAATGACGCATCCATCATTGGGAATTAAATCTTCCATTCGCAAGTCACCCTCGGCTTCCGTTATAAGGCAGCGCCGTTCAGAGGGATAGGAGGCTTTCATTTCAAGCAACTCTTCCTTGATGACCTCCAAGAGCCGGCTTTCGTTGCCGAGGATTTCACGAAACCCTTCAATGAGCGCCATTAATTCTGCATACTCCGCCTCAATTTTTTCGCGCTCCATACCCGTTAACTGATACAGACGCAGGTCGAGTATGGCGTTAGCCTGTCGTTCGGAGATTGGAAATCTCTCCATCAGGCGTTCCTTGGCCTCGTTGCGGTTTGCCGAGGCTCGGATGATTCGCACGAATTCGTCGAGGCTATCGAGAGCTATCTTGTAGCCTTCCAGGATATGGGCTCGGTCTTCCGCCTTACGTAGACGAAACTGGGTACGACGATAAATGACTTCCCGTCGATGTTCGACGTAGCATTCGATCATCTCCTTGATGTTCATTTGTCGTGGTCGACGTTTGTCGATCGCGAGCAGAATGACACCAAAAGAGCTTTCCAGGGCGGTCATCTTATAAAGCTTGTTGATGGTTACTCGTTCGATTTCCCCCATTTTCAATTCGACTACGATGCGGGTAGTTTCCGTGGACTCGTCACGGAGGTCGCTGACGCCATCCAGCAACTTGTCTTTCACGAGTTCGGCAATTCGGGTGACCAAGGTGGCCCTATTCGTGTTGTAAGGAATTGCAGTGATGACGATTTGCTGCCTGCCACTGGGCAGTTCTTCGACTTCCATCGAGCCACGCATGCGAACAATACCTCGTCCGGTGTGCATGTAGGAGTGAATGCCCGAGGTGCCTGCAATGCTACCTCCGGAGGGGAAGTCAGGACCTGGAAGATGGTGCATCAGTTCATCGATGGAGATGGCGGGATTGTCGATCAAGGCGCAGGTGGCGTCGATGATCTCACCAAGATTGTGCGGTGGTATGTTGGTTGTCATTCCCACGGCGATGCCCGTTGAACCATTCATCAAGAGGTTGGGCAAAGAAGCAGGCAGAACAGTGGGCTCAGTGGCGCTTTCCTTGTAGTTAGGGGCGAAATCCACCGTGTCTTCGTCGATATAGCGCAACATCTCTTCCGCAATACGAGTCAAGCGGCATTCGGTGTATCGATAGGCGGCGGCGGAATCTCCATCGACGGAACCGAAATTTCCCTGCCCGTCCACAAGTGGGTAGCGCATCACCCATGCTTGCGCCATTCGCACCAGCGTGTCGTAAACGGATCCATCTCCGTGTGGGTGATAATTCTTCAGGACTTCGCCGACGACGCCGGCGCACTTGTCGTATGGTCGATTGTGGAGCAAGCCTTCCCTCAACATGGCGTAGAGGACGCGTCGTTGAACGGGCTTGAAGCCGTCGCGAACGTCGGGGAGAGCACGACTGACGATGACTGACATCGAGTAATCGATGTAAGCCGTCTGCATGATCTCCGTAATATTTGTTGGGATCAGGCGTTCTGAAATTTCTTCCATGAGAAGCAGTATGTTGACGGTTATTGCGTATTAAATTGAAGTCGAAATAAAACTAGTCAGACATCGAGATGGGACACGTTCAAAGCATTGTCTTCAATGAAAGCTCGCCGCGAGGTGACGTCTTCACCCATAAGCATGGAAAAAACGTTGTCTGCTGCTGCAGCATCCGCCACGTCGACCTTGAACAGACTGCGAGTGGTTGGGTCCATCGTAGTCTCAAATAGTTGCTTGGGATTCATTTCGCCCAAGCCCTTGTAGCGCTGAATTTGAAGCCCTTTCCGCCCAAGTGTCCGGATGTTTTCCAGAATTTCCAAAAGTGAGCGAATTTCGATTTCGTTCTCCTTGCCTTCTTGTCCGATATTTTCGACCAGCTTGTAATAGGTGTTTTTACCATCGGATTCGAAGTGTTCAGCGGAGATGCCATGCTTGCCGATTCCCTCCAGAATCTTTTCCATTTCGTTGGCCTCGAAGATTTCGTGAACTGAGATGCGTTGCCTTACGGTTTGCCCGTCCTGCTCCAATTCTCGAGTCACCACACCTTCACGGTCTTCCGGCGGAATACCTTGCCCTTCGAAAAAGCCTTCTCGAGCTTCGGCATCTGGGAAAAACCGAAATTCTTCATTGTTTCCGGTACGCATGCGAGCGAGGTATCGAGGCAGTTTGCCGGTGTCTGCATCATGCCGACGAAGGTAGCGTATCAGATCGCAACCATGTCGGCGTACGGCTCCTCCCAGAGCTTCGAGCCTAGATAAGTCTTCCACTAATTGATTAACGACCTCACCTGAAAAATGAGTGTTGTCGGCTTTGCGCACGAGCGTGACGTCCTCGGAACCGAGTTGCAGGAGAATCCGGCTCATTTCGGAATCGTCCTCGATGTACTGTTCCGTCTTGCGACGTTTTATTTTGTAAAGAGGTGGGCGAGCCACGTAGACGTAGCCGCATTCGATGAGACCACGCATCTGACGAAAGAGAAAAGTAAGCAGAAGAGTTCGAATGTGAGCGCCATCAACGTCCGCGTCCGTCATAATAATAATCTTGTGGTAGCGCGCTTTCTCGACATCGAAAGCACCATCGCCTTCATGATCCCCGATACCCGTACCAACAGCGGTAATTAAGCTCCGGATTTCAGCATTGTTGAGTATCTTGTCCAATCGAGCCTTTTCAACGTTGAGCAATTTTCCACGCAAGGGGAGTATGGCTTGCGTCAGACGATCCCTTCCTTGTTTGGCTGATCCTCCAGCTGAGTCTCCCTCGACGATGTAGAGTTCACTCTTGGCTGGATCCTTTTCCGCGCAATCGGCCAACTTGCCTGGCAAACCACCACCCGAAAGGGCGCCTTTGCGAACTGTTTCACGCGCTTTCCGCGCAGCTTCCCGCGCTCGCGCTGCGTGCACGACCTTATCAACGATTATCCGAGCTTCATCAGGGTTTGTTTCAAAATAGTATTTCATTTTCTCTCCCACGATTTTCTGGACGATTCCGTCCACTTCTCGGTTGGAGAGCTTGGTCTTGGTCTGACCTTCGAAGCGAGGTTCAGGGACCTTGACCGAGATGACCGCCGTCAGGCCTTCGCGGGAGTCGTCACCGGTTAGAGAGAGTTCCTTGTCTTTAATCAAGTCGTTGGCCCTGGCATAATTGTTGATTACGCGGGTGAGAGCGGTGCGGAAGCCTGACAGGTGAGTCCCCCCTTCCACGTTGTGAATGGAATTGGCATAAGAGTAAATCTGGTCATTGAAGCCATCGTTGTACATCAGTGCGACGTCCGCGATGATCGTGCCGTCTCCACTTTCGTTTAATGCTTCACCTGTAAATCCAATGGGTTCTTGATGCAAAGTGACTTTGTTTGCATTAAGGAAAGCTACGTATTCGCGAATACCGTCATCGAACTTGAAGCTTTCCTTCCGCCCAACCCGCTCGTCTTCGAGGGTTATGGACACGCCGGGATTAAGAAAGGCCAGTTCGCGAAGTCGTTTAACCAGAATGTCGTAATTGAACTCTCGAACGCCAGTGAAAATTTCAGCATCGGGCATAAAGGTGATTTTGGTGCCGGTGCGCTTGGTTGAACCCGTAACCTTGAGCGGTTGGGTGGTCTTGCCTCGCGAGAACGCCATTGCATGGACCTTGCTGTCCCGTCTCACCTCGGCTAGGAACCATTCGGACACTGCATTTACGCACTTTGCCCCAACTCCGTGCAGACCCCCCGATACTTGGTAAGCGCCTTTACCGAACTTTCCGCCCGCGTGCAGATTGGTTAGCACCAATTCCAAGGCGGGCATGTTGTGCTTGGGGTGCATGTCCACGGGGATCCCTCTGCCGTCGTCCTCGATCGAGCAGGACCCATCGTTGTGTACGTTTACCTTGATCTCCTGGCAGTATCCGGCCAACGCTTCATCGATCGAGTTGTCGATGATCTCGAACACGCAATGATGCAATCCTCGCTCGTGCGTGTCTCCGATATACATGTCGGGTCGCTTCCGAACGCCTTCCAGCCCTTCCAGCTTCTGGATCTTCGATGCATCGTAATTTTCGGATGTATCCGGAGTGTTAACGTCCTCTTTCGCTTCCTTGTCCTCTTCCATTCCTATATGTTGTTATTGGGATTGTGAATTAGTTTAACTAATCGATTTAAGCTATTTTAAATCCCTTGTTTGTAAATCCATTATCAAAGCTTGGCAATGGGATCGGATTATAAACATTTTCCCCGTCTTTGGTCAAGCTTTGCAAATGCTTTTTACAAAAAGAAAAAATTGTTTTAAATGATACATCACAACTCATCGGAACTCCCAAACCACAATTTGTAAAATATTCACCAATAAATATTTATGGATATAGATTTGCCTGGAACCCCTGTTTGGCGCGGGAAGGACCTTCCCTTTATTGCGCAACCCTTTAATCGGGGAGGCTCGGAAATGCCTGCGAACAACCTTAAATAGATTGACTTAAGGGTAATTTCCAAAGGGCTCGCAACCCCTTCCTGCAGGAACTTCTTTCCTGTGGTTACGTTTACTCGCTTATATTACTGTAATTTATTATAAGCGGACATCGAAATCAGTCAGGCAGGCCAAAAACCAGCCCAGTGTGAAATCATGATAATGCTCATGCTGAAATACAAGAGGTTCAGGGGTAGGCCAACCTTGACGAAATCCCGGAATCTATACCCCCCCACACTATAAACGTAGGTATTGGTTTGATAACCAATGGGCGTCGTGAAACTGGCGGAAGCGGCGATGCAAGTTGCAATGAGAAAAGGCCTAGGATCATATTGCAGTTGGAATGCCATCTCGATGGCGATCGGCGCCATCAAGGCAATGGTTGCCGTGTTGGAAAGGGTTTCAGTGAGCAGTGAGGTGGTTAAATAAATGGCAATGAGAAGAAGAAGCGGTTCCAATTCTTTTGGAGCATACGAGAGCATGCCGTTGGCTAGCCCGTGAGCAATGAGGTCTGAAGCCCCGGATTCCTTCATTGCGAGTCCCAGGGCAAGCATGCCGTAAATGAGCACGAGTATACTCCACTCAACGGCTTGATATCCTTCCTTCGGTTTGATGCAATTGGTAAGGAACAAAACTGCCACTCCGATTACTGCCGAAGCAACGATTGGCATAGGTGTAAGCGAAGCCAAGATCACTATGCCGGCAATGACACCTAGGACGATTGGAGCCTTGCGACGCATGTCGTCGACCGGAACGGGTGGGCGATCGAGCAGGATGAGGTCTTCGCTATTGCGTAGATTGTTAATGGCTTCTTCGGAACCAAGCAGTAAAAGTGTATCGGTTTGATGGAGCCGGATATTTTCTAGTTCACTCGTGACGTTTCGGCCTTTTCGATGAATCGCCATGACCGTGACGTTGTAACGCTTGCGGAAGTTGATCTCCCTGAGACTAAGCGCGGCCAATGGGGAACTAGGGCCAATTACTCCCTCCACCATCACTCCGGCCGTAGAAGATACCTGTTCCAGCCCCAGTTCACCTTCGCCAACAATATCGAGCCCTTCCACGTTTCTAGCTGCCGCGATGGCGGAAGGACGGCAGGATAGAACGATGCGGTCGCCGGCATTAAGCGTTATTTGATCCTTGGGTCCCATTAGGGTGGTTCCCTTGCGAATGATTTCCAGAATACGCAAACCCTTGAATTTTTGCAGGCGAGATTCAGATGCGGTCTTTCCAACCAAAGCCGAATTTCGTCTCACCAAGGCTTCCGTAATGAATTCCTTTTGTTGAATGTCAGACAAAATAGTGCTCAGCGCTTCACGGTCTGGTAGCAGGCGCCGGCCGAAGAGAATTAAATAGATTGTCCCTACCGCCAATAGGGGAAGACCGTATTTGGCTAACTCGAACATACCTAGGGGTTGCATCAATTCCCCTGTGGAGGCGTCCCTTGTACTGGCTAAAACACCGCTGGCCAAGATGTTGGTACTTGTCCCCACCAAGGTGCAACATCCTCCGAAAATGGATGCATAGGACATAGGAATAAGCAATTTGGAAGAAGAGACGCCCATTTGCTTGGACAGTACCAGAACCACGGGCAGAAAAACCACGACCACTGGCGTGTTGTTAACGAAAGCTGATATAAAGGCCACCGAGAGTATCAGGAAGAGCATGAAACTTGGGTATGGTAGTTTTCCTAAACGGCCGAGATAGGAGGAAATGCCTTCGATGATATGGCATTTACTCAAGGCGGCGCTCACAACGAACATAGCCGCAATCGTCACTGGAGCTGGATTGCTGAATACCCCTAATATCTCCTCGATTTCAGGAAGAGCCACCCCTTGAGTCATTTCGTGACTAATCGTTGAAACCGCTACAATCACTGCGAAAACCGTAATGGCGGTGACGTCCGTGCTCAGTTTCTCCTTGATGAAACTAAGTAGGGCGAAACCCAGTAATGCGAAGGTGAATGCGATTTCCCAAGTCATTTAGGAGGTTCTCGCTTGAAGTAGGACGATCATTGTTAGTTGCGTCAGGGAACGCGGTTTCAAGAGGATCCAAAAGTTTTGCCATTCCATCCCCAGCGGTTTCGATCTACGTCGACGAAACTGATGTAAATACGATCTGTCGGAATGTCTAGTTGTTCCGATGCGAACGAACAGAGTTGGCTTGAAAGAAAGGATGTTTCGTTTGCCGAAAGTTCAATGGAACGAAGTTCTGCAAAGGCTGCGGGATCGTCCGTGCCGGCAAAAACCAAGCTTTGGCCAACTTGCAGGTTTACCATTACGTAATGTTCAGGTTTGGCCAGAATTTCTGAGCAAAACCGAGAGAATTTCGAGGAAAGCATTTTTACTTTCTCTTTGTCGTGAGTCTGATTGGTACGCAGTTCTAACAAGGGCATGGTGATGCTTTGGCTTAAAATAAAATGTAAGTATTTCAACGTGGCAAGGGTACTTATGGAAGCCCAAAACCTAAATGCCCAAAGGTTGAAACCATCATTGCAATTTTGCAGCTTTCATCTAATTTCCTTCGTTCCGTAATGTCGAAGGGACTGTTGGATAATTTGCGAATCAGACCGCGCCGCATGCGCCGTTTCGAGGGATTGCGTGCCTTGACCGAGGAAACCGTTTTGCGACCTGCCGATTTGGTGCAACCGCTCTTCGTCAAAGAAGAAGGAGCAAAGGAACCTGTCGAATCCATGCCCGCAGTGTATCGTTTCTCCATTCCCGATTTGTTGGAGGAATGTCGTGAATTGCTCGATGCGGGCATTCGAGCCATTGCGCTTTTCCCGAAAATTCCCAACGATTTAAAAGATTCTACTGGAACGGAAGCCTTGAACGAGGAGACCTTGGTCTTGAGAGCTGCGCGAGCATTGAAGGAGGTATTGCCGGAATTGGTTTTAATTAGTGATTTGGCGCTCGATCCCTATACCGACCATGGTCATGATGGAGTATTGGCCGACGATGGTTCAGTCTCTAATGACTCGACGGTGGAAATTCTCGCTCGCATGGCTGTGCTCGCAGCTCGCGCCGGTGTCGACGTGGTAGCGCCTTCGGACATGATGGATGGACGCGTTGGAGCTATACGGCAACAGTTGGACGAGGCGGATGAGCGAGAAACTGCGATTATGGCATATTCGGCGAAATTCGCTTCTGCTTATTATGGTCCGTTTCGGGATGCTGTGGGCAGTGTGAGGAGTGAGGAGGCGCAACCGATCGACAAGAGAACCTATCAGCTTGCTCCAAGCAATTGCAGAGAAGCTTTGAGGGAATTGTCTTTGGATGAATCAGAAGGAGCTGATTTTCTCATGATCAAGCCTGCCGGGCCGTACTTGGATATAATACGCAAGGCCCGTGAATCCACGCATTTACCGATCGCAGCTTATCAGGTTTCCGGCGAGTACGCTCAACTGCATGCTGCTGCCGAAAAAGGATGGCTTGATTTGGATGCCTGCATGCTGGAATCAATTGTTGCCATCAAACGAGCGGGGGCCGACGTCATACTGACCTATTTCGCAAAGCGCGTTGCGGAACGCTTGGATGATTAGCCACTCTCTTTTTCTTCTGCAGTATTCTCTTCCTCCTCTTCTTCGTCCCAGCGAAGATTCTCTTGTTTTTCGAGCCTCGCCTCTTCCTCAGGCGCTTCCTCGACGGTTTCAAGTTCTGGATATTCTTCTTTGACTTCCGGCTTTTTGTCGACCGCGTCATCCAAGTCTGTTTCCAACTGGAAACCATCGGGGACAAACTCTAAAATGGAGATTATTTCCTCGTAAGAATGTTCATGCCGCCCTTCCATAAATGCGGTACTTTCCTTTTCACGGAGAATTTCCTCCAAGTTTTCCACCGTGTATGGTTCAGGAAAATCAATTAAGTCATTGAGCATAAGGACGCGCAATTTCGTGACGTGTTTGATGAAGTCTGCGTAAGGGCCTTTTTCCTCATCCATTATGTCTGGGAGAGCAAAAAGTAAATCGTCTGCTTTCAACAAGGAATCACGTACACGATTCAACTTCACGCCGCCGTCCTTGAGTTCCTCGGCAATTTCAAAGGTGAAGAACGCGTTGTCCACGATCTCCGAATCAAGGCCGTATTCAGTCAATGAATCCAGTGATTCGTGAATTTGCAGGAATTGCTTGGGATCGATAATACTCAAGCCTTCCACGTCGAAATTCACATCGTCGCTGATTTCACCAACCCACCAGTTGGAATCTTCACGTAGATGCACCTCGCACCAATCAAGTCTTTTGTTCGCTTTGCCCATTTTGCAGATTGCTGATAAGGCGGGTTTTTTTAATGAGTCAACCTTACAGTCATTTCATTTGTAGATTTTTTTTCCATATCATCATTGAACAGTCAGCAATTACAAGGTTGTCCTTCAAGGCTAAAGGAGTTCTCTACAAGGTGAGTCATTCGAGCAATTAGCAATTAAAGAAAATTTCCAGATGGGTTTCTTATACGAGAAAATTATTCGACCTGGTTTGTTTATGCTCGAAGCGGAGCGGGCTCATAACCTAGCGACCATTGGACTCAAAACCCTCAGTCATCTAGGACCGATAACAGAAGGCTTCCGTGTATTCAATCAGGTCAAAGGCAAAGCGCCGATCCACTTGTTTGGCTTGAATTTTCCCAATGCAGTTGGTTTGGCGGCTGGCATGGACAAGAACGCTGAGTTTCCCCGTGGCGCCGCGGCTTTGGGTTTCGGTCACGTCGAAGTTGGAGCCGTCACACCACTTCGCCAGCCGGGAAATCCTCGTCCTCGCATGTTTCGATATCCCAAGCAATCTGCTCTGGTCAATCGCATGGGTTTCAACAATCATGGAGCGGACGCAATCCGCGATCGGCTTGCTCGTAGGTATCCCAAACGAAAAAGACGGACTCCATTGGGCATCAATTTAGGAAAGGGCAAGACCACTGATTTGGAAGATGCGATCGAGGATTATCTTATCACCTTCAAAAAACTGGCGGAGCAAGCGGATTATTTTTCCATCAACGTCAGCAGTCCCAATACACCAGGCCTTCGACATCTCCAAAAAAGAGAGTTTTTGCGGCCTTTGTTAAAGGAGTTGCAAAACGCAAACGAAGAACGCGTTCGAAGACTGGGAATGCCAAGGATTCCTTTGTTGGTAAAGATGTCACCCGACGTTGACTTTCGTCTGTTGGACGAATTCCTCGAAGCCATTTTGGAAACGAATTGCGCAGGTGTAATCGCTACTAACACCACGACCAATCGAGGCCAAAAGGGGTCGGGAGATTTTGAGAATGGGGGATTGAGCGGGCAACCGTTGCGTTTACCAGCCACGCAGGTCATCAATTACATTTATCGAGCGACCGAGGGCAAGCTGCCGATTATTGGCGTCGGTGGAATTGACGATCCCGTCAGCGCGGGAGAGAAAATGGATGCCGGAGCTTCCTTAGTCCAACTTTATACCGGTTTGGTTTATCGAGGACCTTTTGTAGCAAAGCGAATAGCCAAGGCATTATCAGCTCAATCTCATAGCTGGTTTTGAGTATGAAGCAGCAATGGGTGGGTTCAGCTTTGCCGCTCTTTTTTCTTCAAGTAATTGTATGCTTCGGTCAATTCGGCGGTACGTTTCTCTGCTAGCCTCCTGATTTCCGGGGCCATGCGCTGTACTTTATCCGGGTGGTATTCTGCAATTAGCTTACGGTATGACTTTTTAATTTGCTCCGCCGTTTCGTTGCCTCGCAAGCCCAGAATCTTGCGATAACGGCGTTCCTTGAAATTGTTCCCTTCGGTTGCGGTGCGAGAACGCCCTTCATCATCATTTGCAAAACGCAAAAAGCGACGTATGGACGCCGCTACGTAGCCCAGAACGATTAATGCGATTACAATTTTAACAAGAACACCAGCCATTGGAAAGCACTGTTATTAGCGAATTTGGCTCTTGGGCTCACGAAAAAAAACAGTGGCACCCTACGATTTCCACTTGATTGTCGA
Organism: Opitutia bacterium; assembly: GCA_002721705.1. Lineage (GTDB taxonomy): Bacteria > Verrucomicrobiota > Verrucomicrobiia > Opitutales > Seribacteraceae > UBA2993. The sequence goes on along the minus strand of PBLJ01000039.1, from coordinate 31,733 downwards.
TACCCTTTGGCGTGTTTCCTTCCCCTTTTTAACAATCCTCTCCGTGCACCGAACTGTTTTCGTGAGAAAATTCAACGATTGGATCATTGAAACTTATCAAAACAAAGGGGGCTCTTTCGGACCCAAATCCGTTGGGAATTACGCGAGTAACCGACCCCACGGATTATTCGAAAGTTTCGACAGGAATGGGGAAACGATTTCCAAGGACGAATGCAGGAATGGAAAGAGAACTTCCCACAAGAGTTTTGACCTTGGTCAAAAGTGGCAGGTTCCCGATACGCTTGCCACTTGGGCCAAATGATGGTTGCTTCTTAACGACTTCCCATTTGCTTGATACAGGCGAGATCGCTTGCTGGGAACGATGTGGGCGCCAATGAACAAGGCATTCGTTTTGTTGGCGCGTATGGAAAGAACTGGTATAAAGTCTAATTTGAGTTGAAATTTGCGATGCAGGGAGTATTCACCTGAAATGCTTTCCCCTTGCATGTCCTGCTTCTTGATCTAGATTACCTTAACCTCCATGAACAAGAAGCTAATAGGGTTTTTGGCTACTCTGGTTTTTGGCCTCCTTGCGTTTTTCCTTACTTTTGGAGGTCCCGAAGGTTTTCGTCTTTGGTGGCTCGAGTTCAGCAACGGTAGTACTTGGTTGCCTTTTTCACCCTATAATAATCGCGTTGAAGATGCATCCAAGCTAAAGCATTATGAAGCAACCCATGTTGTCATCGAGGACCAAAGTTTGTTTTGGAAAGGCAAAGGGACAGTGGTTCAGCCCATATTGAACAGTGACGGTCAACTGGAGAAATTGATCATTACTTCCCCAGGTTCAGGGTATAGTTCGGACGTTGAAGCTCGAGTTGCCGGTGCTGGAGCATCTGACTTTGAATTGGGGGAAGTCACGGTTCTTAATGGTGGAATCAGCAAGATAGAAATAATCAAAACCGGCAAATGGTATGATTCACCACGAGTTTTTTGCGAAGGGGACGATTTACCCTATTCCGGCACCGCGCAAAAAAAGTACCGCAATGGTCAGCTCATGGACAAACGAAAATACCTTTTGGGTGAATTGCACGGAAAATGGTCTAGGTGGAAAAACAACGGAATCCCTCTTTTCGAAAAGGATTACCTGCATGGCAAGAAGCATGGTACCCACATGGCCTGGCATGGAAGACCGGTTGACCCTAAAGACTACAAATCCGGAGGGGATCACGGAGGTAAAGAAAAGAAAAAAACCTATGTTTCCTTGTGGGCGGAAGTGAACGAAAAAGCGATCGCCCAATTTAAGGGTAATCAAGCTTCGCAACAGGAAAAGAACGAATGGATTGTTAAAACCTATCAGGAAAAAGGAGGATCCTTTGCGCCGAAACTACTTGAACATTACGAAGACAACCAACGTCACGGCTTGTTCGAGAAGTATGATGACCAAGGTAATAAAATTTCCAAAGACGAATATATCGAAGGCGAACGCGTTAAGCACAAAGCTCTGGACCCTTGAGCTTGAACGTTGTCGATTGCGACAAGTAATGCCTGTTGGTGCTCAGGGGGGGACTCGAACCCCCACGCCTTGCGGCACTAGATCCTTAATCTAGCGCGTCTACCAATTCCGCCACCTGAGCCAATTCTGCATCTAATGAGGCAGGAGAAGAAGCGTTTGTTTATGTGTTTATTCGTATTGGTTGGCGAGTAAAAAGAGATCCTTGAAGCATCTCCCAACTCTTGTTTCAATTGCCTTGCTAGTAATTTTCGCAAAGAATAAAAGAAAAGCACTTGAACTGTGCGTTTACCAGTATGGACGACGAGCATAGCGATTCCCTGCAAGAAGCTCCTTCTACTGAGGCAGCCTTGGATTTGAGTATCCTGCAATCACTTGATTTCGGACCCGATTGGGGCAGTGAGAAGCCCTCGCCTAAACCTCGTGAAAAACCTTTCCGGAAAGGCGCCTCTCGTGAAAGGGGCTTTAGGAAGGCCAGCCCTTCTCGCAAAAACATTGGCCGAGAACCTCGAGCTAGAGGGAAAATTGCCAAAACGACCCAATCGGCAACACCTGAGCATGAAATTACTTTTGCTCCGGAAGAGGTACCCTTCACTCGTTTGATTCGTCAGATGAAAACTTCTTGTCTGACCTATCCTCTCTTTGACCTTGCCAAAGTCATTCTCGAAAAGTCCGAGAGGTTTGTCGTTTTAGCGAAACCGGTCGAAAAACCGAATGAAGAAACCTCTGTTTACTTCGTTACGAAACCAGGCGGAGTGCCTTTTGTTACTCACGAAGCAGCTTGTGATTACCTCATGGGGCAGCAAGATCTCTACGATATCGAGGAGCGCGAGGCGGATGCTCCCAAGGGTAGTTTCTCGGTGGTGAAAAAATGTGGCATAACTGGAGAATTGCTCGCACCTCCGAACTACCACCGATTTGGAGAATTGATTCGCGAACATCATGCTACGCGACTTGCTAACGTTCCTTTTGAGAAGTTTCATGCTCGAATGGAAACGGATCAGGATCCCGAAGCCGTGGCCACTTGGCTCGAGAGCATGAAGAAAGTTCGTGTTTACAAACTCAAGGATCGTGCAGGCGATGAACCCGACACCTTTGATTCCCTAGACCTTCTGAGGCGTTTTCTCGTGGAGCATCGTTTCCCTAAATTAATCAAGTCAATTGCCAAGACCCGTCTTCCGGGGACGCTTCTTGCGGAAATGCCATCGGGCATACTCAAGAGAGACATGGAGCAAGCGCTGGATGAACAGCGTCGCTATCCTTTGACCACTGCAAATTTACTGCGTAGTCGTTTCCGCCGAATGAATTTCACCGTCTATAAACGCGGTACCAAGGGAATTACCTACGTCTGTGCCGTTAAGCGGCGATTGAGGACTGCCGATACCGTTTTCGCAGAAAGCATTCAATCCTTGCTCAGCTTTCTGGATAAGAACCCCAAGATTCGAAAAAATGAATTGGTCGAACGGCATTTGGAGTTTGAACAAGAAGCAAGAACCGAGGAGCAGGAAAATGCGATTCGGCAATTGGCCAAGGATTTGCGTTGGGTGGTTACGGAAGGGTACGTTACCGAATTTGCCGATGGCTTGCTGCAACTGGCCCCCTTGGGCGACAAGGAAAAGATACCTGGTTCCAAGGGTAAGGGTCGGCCACGCAAGCCGCGGGTTTCGAAAGGAACGCCGGGTACGGAAGTTCGATTGAAGGAAGAGGCGACTGATTCCAGTGACGATTCCGATACTGAGTCATTGGAACCTGCCCGTGCATCGAAGAAGAATGCTCAGGTAGAAAAATCCTCGGGCAACGGATCAAGTTGAAGAAAACGTTGGCTTTCCGAGCGGATAGCGAAAGTCAACCACCAGCTTTCCTTCGGTAACAAGGAGGGAATGTTTTCCGGCCACTCCACAAGCAAAAGCCAAGGTGATTGCATCAAGTCATCCAGGTCGAGGGTTGCATAGTCAGTCTCTTCGTTGAGCCTGTAGGCGTCCAGATGAAGGATCGTTCGGTCCTTTGCATGGTGTATGCAAAGCAAGTTGTAAGTCGGGCTGGTTACCTGACTTTCAGCTCCCATGGCTTTAGCGAGGGCTGCGGCAAAACAGGTTTTCCCTGCCCCTACTGGACCTTTCAAGCAAAGCGTCGAGTCGCTCGGCAAGCAGGGAGCCAATTTTTGCGCCCAATCTCCAGTTTCTGCCGGAGAATGGGTCTCAACGCCTTTCCTGAACTGTTCAATTGAGGGGTGCATGTTAAGCGTTTCCCCAAATGACGAAGATTACGGTCAGGGAGTTGAAGAGGGCGTGATAAAGAATGGGAACGGCCAAATTTCCTGTGCGTTCGTAAACTAGGATGAGAAAAAAGCTCAAGGTAAACAAGGGAGCAAAGGCGAATAAATTTTGATGTACTGCCGCGAAGGCAAAACTGGTCAAAACCATGGCAGGGCCGGCGCTGAGCAGACTTTTAAACACACGGTAAAGAATGGCCCTGAAAAACAACTCTTCCGTTACGGGGGCAATGAGCAAGGCGAGCAAGGCGATTTCAAATTGTTTTTCCCAACTGCCGCTACGCAGCACTTCAATACTTTTCTGAGGTTCAGCATTATATAGAAGCGTGGAGGAAATCCAATAAACCAAGAACAAAATTGGCCAATGACAAAGAAAATTTACGACTGCGCTTTGTCCGATGGCGCCAATCGACATTGTACGAGTGTTTAGCGGGGCGTCGTACTTTGCTTGGTAAATTTCACGAAATACGAAAAAAGCGATGCACGGAAGCAAGACGCTTCCTAAATTGGTCGCCATGCCCAATGCCAACAATAGCAGATAAAAAGCGCCATCCCACCATTTCAATTTCCACAACGGCAACTTGAAGGTTGCTCCAGCGCGATCTTTCTTGGGCAAGTGCCACAACACTACGCCAATGAGCAACAGCAAGTTTTGCGTGGATATGACCCAATTGGCATTTTCCATTGTCGCGGCTTTCCAAACGCGGGCTTGCCGCGAAATTAAAGGGTCAAGGTCAGGAGTCTCTCTGCAGGACCAAGTTACCTTTCACTGCGACGTGAGTTGCTTTGCCTCGAAGTTCTTCTCCTAGCCAAGGTGAGTTGGCGGACAGGCTTTCCATGGTGTCGGGATCAACCACCCATTTTTCATCTGGATCAAACACGGTTACGTCAGCCTCGGCTCCTGGCGAAAGGTGACCTTTGTCCAATTCTAGAATGCGTGCGGGATTAGTGGAAAGAAACCGTACGAGATCCGTCAATTCAGCCGCGTCCCCTCGAACTAGGGTAGCCATGCAAATGGGCAATGCCGTTTCCAAGCCGATTACACCAAAGGGGGCCAAGTCGAATTCAACGTCTTTTTCGTAATCTACGTGTGGTTCGTGATCACTAGCGATGCAATCGATCGTTCCATCCAGCAAACCTTCGATCAGTGCCTGTCTGTCCCATTCTTCTCGCAGTGGGGGATTCGTTTTGTAGCGAGGATCATAGGAGGCCATGGTTTCATCCGTCAGGGAAAGATGATGCGGCGTCACCTCGGCCGTCACCTTCAACCCTCGACTCTTGGCCCGCCTAATCATATCGACCGCGCTGCCGGAACTGATGCATTGCAAGTGGACGCGAGCGCCAGTTAGAGCAGCGAGCACGGTGGCCCTCGAGACACTCAAATCTTCCGCGGCGCGAGGTGACCCATGCAAGCCGAGGCGCAAGGAAGTAGCGCCTTCATGCATGGTGGCTCCTTCCGTCAAGGAGCGATCACGGCCTTGTTCCATGATGAGCAAATCGAACATGCCGGCATATTCGAGAGTTCGCCTCATGATTTCATTGTTTTGTGGCGAATCGGGACTGTCGGTGATTGCTACTACACCGGTTTTCTTCAACGAACCAATCGGAGCAAGATTATCGCCGGCCCTTCCTTGCGTCATACAACCAGTAACCAAAATATTAACGCATGCGTGCTTTGCGACTGCATCGAGAATGTATTGGATTACCCCAGCGTTGTCAGCTGGTGGGGAGACGTCCGGCATGATCACAACGGTGGTATATCCGCCCGCTGCTGCCGCCAAGGAACCGCTGCGTATCGTTTCTTTCTGACTCTGTCCCGGTTCGCGAAAATGAGAGTGCAGATCGATGAAACCAGGACATACGATTTGGCCACTTGCGTCGATCTTGCGAGCTGTTGAGCGTTCGCCTTCCGATAGGGTCTCAACGATTTTCCCATCCAGCGCAAAAAGGTCCGCTTCCTCATCTCTAGAGTTGGCAGGATCGATGATTCTTCCGCCTTGTATCCAAAGAGGTTCGCTCATTTCTTCTTTCCCTTTTTCTCCAAATCTGAGGCTACGCCGCACAAATAAAGGACTGCCATGCGTATGGCTAATCCATTGGTCACTTGGTTGAGAATTACCGAACGCTTGGAGTCAGCCAAGGCGGAATCGAGTTCCACGCCTCTATTTACGGGACCGGGATGCATGATGATCGCGTCTGGTTTCAACCAAGAAGCTCGATTCTGGTTCAAGCCGAACATGCTAGTGTATTCTCCCAAGGAAGGGAAATGCGTGGAGCTTTGACGTTCGTGTTGGATACGCAACAGCATGACGGCATCTGCGTCTGCCAAAGCTGCCCGTAGGTCGTGACAAACCTCCACTCCCAAAGTGGTAAAACCACTCGGAACCAAAGTGGCGGGCCCCGCGAGCGTTACGTGCGCTCCTAGTTTGGTCAGGGCGAAGACGTTGGAACGAGCTACCCGGCTAAATAAAATATCACCGAGGATGGTGATTTTTTTGCCTTTCAGTTCCCCAAGATGATCTCGCAGGGTAAAACTATCCAGCAATCCTTGCGTTGGGTGTTCATGGGCGCCATCGCCTGCATTGATCACAGGAACGTCCACGACATTGCTCAAATATAGGGAAGACCCCGCGCAAGAATGTCTCAGCACGATCATGTCCGCGTTGAGGGCTTCAACGTTTTTCGCGGTATCCTTGAGAGTTTCTCCTTTTGTCAGGCTGCTTGATTGTCCAATAATTGAGATCACGTCGGCGCTCAATCGTTTGGCCGCCAATTCGAAGGCCAAGCGAGTGCGAGTACTTGGTTCCATGAAGAGATTGACCAAAGTCTTGCCTCGCAAGGAGGGAAGTTTTTTTACCGATCTACCGAGAGTTTTTCGAAAGGAACGAGCGGTATCATGAATAACGTCGATTTCCGAGGGTTTGACGTTCTCTAAACCGATCAGGTGCTTACGAGTCCAGTTGGCCGATTGTTTCATTCGTTTCCGATCAGGATACTATCGTTGGCAGGATCATTCGAATCCATCTCGACAGTTACCGTCAAGTTGTTCGAGGTGGCTTCAACAAACCCCACGTAATCCGGTTGAATGGGTAATTTTCGGTTTCCTCGATCAACCAGTACCGCTAATTCTATGCGATCCAGACGCCCTTGATCGAAAAGTTCATTGAGAGCGGCCCGCGTAGTTCGACCAGTATGCAAAACGTCGTCGATCAAGATGCAGATGCCGCCTTCGGCGTTGTTGGGCAGTTCGGTCGGACAAGTGATTTTTGGGATGGGGTTGGATCCTATGTCGTCCCTATGAAAGGAGACGTCCACTACACCTTGTGGAATTTCTCGTCCCAGCAACACCTTGAGTTTCATCGCCAATCTGTTGGCAATGGGCACCCCCCCTTCGGCTATCCCTGCAAGGAAGAGGTCGAGCGTTTCGGCATGATTGGCAACGATGGCTTCAGCCATGCTGTTCAATGCCGTTTCGATATCCGAACCCAAGAACTGTTTTTCCGTTGTTTCAGTCACTTATTCGGAGGTAGTGAATTACGGATTCTTTCAATCCTAGGCAATTGAATTCTAATCAATTGGTTTTATTAATCCCTAAGAAGAGATCGAAAAAGGTTCAGCCAACCAAGCCCGAACGGTTTCTTGGTCATGTAAAACAGGCCCGTCCTGATATTCTACATCCAGTAATTCACGATATTCCGGTAATTGGAATCGGCGTCCTTGCAACAAGACCGTGGCCTTTTGACCTGGGTTGCGAACAAGACGTCCAATCGCTTGGTTTATTTTTCGCATTCCGGGGATTTGATAAATGGTGCGAAAGGCATTTTTGCGACTTGGTTCAATTGCGTTGTCCAAACGAGCTTCTCGAAGCGCATTCACTTCCGGTAATGCAGGGCTTATCAATATTGCCGTTTCGATTCTGCCACCCAGCAAATCAATTCCTTCCGAGAAACTTCCGCCCAAAACCAAAAGCAAAACCTTCGCGTTTTCGAGGGCGTTTTCAAGGAAAGCGATTCTTTCATCAAGCTTGGTAAGCCTTGGTTGCATGGCTACTGGAAGGTCGTCGTCGTGAGAGCGTAAACGATCCTCGATTTCCTTAGCGTATCGATAGGAAGGAAAATATACCACAACTGGCCCCACGGTATGTTTCGCAGCGGTGAGAATCGTATCCGTTGTAATTGGATAGGATTTGGCGCGTTGGGTGTAACGAGTGTCAACCCGAGCGTCCACCGCAACTCTATACGCTCCTCGACGCCAAGGTGCACGCCCCTTTAGCTTCGCATAAGAGTCAGGCGTCAATCCACAATCACTCGCGAATTCATCCATAGGCTCCAAAGTAGCTGACGTTAGAATGCTCAAGCCGAAAGGATTCATTTGTTCCGCGATGTGCTGAGAAGCATCGAGGCAAGCGATTTCCAGGACACCGTCTTGAGGTGACCAAAGCAATTGATTCGAGCCATTGTCCATGAGTCGAGAGGCTTGGCTTAATTTCCAGAGCAACTCCAGATTGACTTCCGACAATTCCGCAAAAGGTGGCGGATTGTAACTAAGGGTTTCAGAAAAACTTTCCAGTAGATCCTGAGCTTCGTAAGTTGCGGTTAAATCGAGAACTTCCGATGACCTTCGAGCCGACAGAAATTTCCCCCATTCCCCCAATAGGTCATCCAATGACTTGTGGCGTCCAGTTTCCCTCAACTCGATACGGAGGCGAGCGGTCGCGCCATCATCGAAACGAGGAGACAGGCCTGAGATTACTCGATCTGCAAGATTATGAGCTTCATCGATGATAAGAATGGTTCTTTTCGGAGCAAAACCGTGAAGGTTTGCAATCAACTGGGCCGCATTTGGCTGGAAAAGATAATTGTAGTCACCTAGCCAAAGGTCAGCGAAAGGCAGACAGGCACGAGTGATTTCATAGGGGGGGACGCCTGTTTTCGCACCGAGGGCTCTTGCTTCCTTCAAGGTGACGCAACCTTCCTGGAAAAGATTTTGAGGTCTGATTTCGGCTTTGGACCACCGGTGATGAAGTTCATCTCTCGATAGGCGTTGATCTCTACCTGAAGCATGCAGGGAATGTTCGATTTGGTTACGAATTTGAAGATACCTCAATTCTCCTCCAGGCACCATCATGCGAAGGTGACGAACAACCTCATTCTGGCTGGTCGCTTTTCCCGTGAGATAGAGCAAGCGATCAAAGACCCCCTCCTTCATGCGTGACAGCGCGAATTCCAGCAAGATACCCGTTTTACCAAAACCAGTTGGAGCTTCAAACAGTAGGGTAGGGTAGCCGTTAGCTAGACTTGCCAAGCCTTGCATCGATTCGCGTTGTCCCGGGCGCAGTCGTTCGAAAGGTTGATGAAAGGTGAGTGAGCGAAGACGCTCTTGTCCGTTGAGGCGTTCCTTCAGGAAGGGCAGCATTAACTTCGCTTGTTCTTCAAATATAGTCTTGGGATCGCTTTCGAGCGGCACGGTTTGAGGAAAACCACCAGCGACGTCGACAAAAAGGAGTTCCCCATCAAATTTTTTATGTTCAATAGGGTGCGTTGCTTGCAACAACGTGAGATAGGAAGCCAACTGCAAGAAATAGTGAGGGTAACGTTCGCGCAATTCTTGATCGTCTGCAGGCAAGGGCTGCATGGTTGTTTTCACCTCAATGACTCGAATCCGATCCCGTTCTTCGACCATTTGATCAATTCGACCTTCCAGTTCAAAAAGCCACCCGTCTTTCTCGAGAGTTCCTTTTACTACTGTTTCGAAACGAGCCGTCGAATCTTGCTCGGCCAGTTTTCTTCTCAGGCTTTCATGCCACTCTTGGCCCACTCGGGCACGCCAATGACCAGAAGGAAAAAGGCTTTTGGCAGAAGGCCCGATTTTAAATTCCGCAAATTCGCGAACGCTCAGTTTTACGCGACGTTCCCGAACGACGATTTCCATGGATAGTCGCAGGTCTTCAGATCGGATCGTCGAACAAGCTTTCCTGCTGCAGCTTATCGCGGCGGGGCGATGGGTTTTCCGATTCAGGATGATGCCTGGGAGGCTTTTTCGTCCGCGAAATCAAGGCGTTTTGTCGTTTCTGGGCCATGTTGCGACAAATTTCACGCACGTTCATCTTTAGCCAACTCGAAGTTTCGCTGCCCGATCGATAGTCGGCGGATCCATTGTTGTGGACTCGACCCGACTCGACTAGGGCGCAGGTTTGGGCAAATTCTCCTTGGTTGCCGGCTTTGTGAACGGCATAGGTTTTTCCTCCATGCATTCTTACCACGGAAAAAACGGGCACGTCGCTTGGGCCATCCGCTACGTAAATCATTTGATCGATCGGAATACGGCGATCTTCGTGTCGCATCCAGGAATTCACCTCAATGGCCGGGTTCTTGTTGCACCCTTTGTTGATTTCGAAGATGAAGCGTGTCTTGATCGTGTTGTCCACGACCATCCCAATTTGTGAAACTTCCAAATCGAGAGGGAGTGACAATTCGGATTGGCGATTGTAATTCGGTGGGAGAGGGGTCTCGATGAATTCGCAGGCAAAAATGTCTTCCACGAAAGGAGCAATTTTGCTCCCTCGAATCATGTGCGTGAGACCTGTACTTATTATGTAATGTTCGAGCTGGAAGTCGTATTGCCGAAATTCAGGCGCCCTTGCTTCTTCCTTTAATTCCTTAAAGAAGTCGGGCAATCCCGGATAAAACTCAAGCTCATCGCCTAAGTCGCTCAATTTTTCGTTGGTCAAGCCACGCATGGGCCCGTTCTTAACGTAACTTAGGAAATGATTAAGGTAGATCGTGTCGGAGGATACGCGGCAGCCTCTCTTTGCATAGAAGTCGGGTAATTGATCCACTTCTTCCCAAAAATGCTTTTCATCAATCCCGTAATGCTCAAACAAAGGTGTTTGCATGTAACCGGGAATCAAGGTCTTGTCGAAATCCCAAACGCAGGCCACGATATTTTGACCATGTATGTGACTATCTTCTGTGTTCACGGGCTTTCCCATAAGGACAAAGCTAAAGGGGCAGCTTGGTCGTAAAGTCTCATTTTAAGGTTTTCATGATTGCGCTTAGGCTCTTTCGGAGCAACGATATTTTATATTCCGACGGAATCATGGAGGGCATTCCGAATATTGAACCATTTCGCGAGCGACAAGCTGCATTGGAGGATGAACTCGCCCATCCTGATTTTTTTCAGGATCAACGTCGAGCTGCCCAATTATCGCGTGAACATCTTCGATTGTCCGATTTACTTGCTTTGCACAAAGATTGTTCCGATGCCGAGCAAGTCCTTGTCGACAATAAGGAAATGATGGAAGACGAAGATGAGGAAATTCGCTCAATTGCCCAAGAAGAACATGCATCCCTAGAAGGGGAATTGGCTTCCTTGCAAGAGAAACTGCTCCTTGCCATGTTGCCGCCGGATGAATCCGACAGCCGAAACACTGTTGTGGAAATTCGCGCCGGAGCGGGAGGGGATGAAGCCTCTCTTTTCGCAGGAGATTTGTTTCGGATGTACTCGAGGCATGCCGAGGAACGTGGTTGGAAAGTGGAACCTCTTGGCATCAGCGCCTCGGAAGGCGGTGGTTACAAGGAAATTATTTTTGGGGTAACTGGAGAAGACGTCTACAAACGTCTCAAGTTCGAAAGCGGAGTGCATCGCGTGCAAAGAGTTCCGGTTACTGAAGCCAATGGACGCATTCATACTTCCACGGCAACCGTGGCGGTTCTACCTGAAGCCGAGGAGGTGGACGTGGAAATTGATCCCAACGATCTGGAAATTACCGTTTGCAAGGCAAGCGGCCCGGGAGGACAGGGCGTGAACACTACTGATTCAGCAGTTCAAATAACCCATGCCCCTTCCGGTATTACGGTCTATTGCGCGGACGAGCGTTCCCAGTTAAAGAACAAGAACAAGGCGATGACTGTTCTCCGTTCACGCTTATTGCGGCAAAAACAGGAAGAAGAACGCCTCAAGTACGCCGAGAATCGTCGCAGCCAAATTGGCACCGGTGATCGAAGCGAACGCATTCGTACTTATAATTTCCCTCAAGGCCGGGTAACTGATCATCGTATCGGAATGACCTATCACAGTCTCCCCGATATTTTGGACGGCAAGCTCTCCGAAGTCCTCGATGCTCTGGAAACAGCCGACTATCAACTTCGAGTGGACGAGTTGCTGAAATCTTCGACTGAATAAACAGGCAGCCTTGAGTTCCGATTCTCAAACGGTGAAAGACATGCTGGCCACTTCCAGTCGCCGTCTTTCCGAATCCACTCTTCAAGACCCCACTTTGGATGCCGAATGGATCATGGCTCACGTCTTGCAGGTGAGCCGCTTGCGGTTGGGTTTTTTGTCTGATCGAGAAATCAGCTCATCTGAAAGCAAAGCCATTTCGACTATGCTTGATCGACGTATATCTCGTGAACCCCTGCAATACGTCCTGGGCAGCGTCACTTTTGCGAACCTTGATCTAAAGGTTGACTCCAGAGCCTTGATTCCGAGACCCGAAACTGAACAATTCCTTGAGATAATTACTGAGAGCATAAAGGAGCCACCATCCAGGATTATTGACCTTGGAACTGGTAGCGGAGCTTTGGCCCTTTCACTTGCGCAATCTTTTCCCAAGGCCGAAGTGCTCGCAGTGGATCGTTGCGAATCCGCTTTGTCCTTGGCCCAAGAAAACATGGAACGCAACGGATTGACCAATAGGATTCAACTTCTTCAAGGAGATTGGTTCGCTGACTTGGAGGGAACTTTTGACTTGATCGTTTCCAATCCACCTTACTTGGATGAAACGGAATGGTTTGCTTGCGAACCCGAGATTCGAGATTTCGAGCCAAGACAAGCTTTGGTTGCCGACAGTCCTTCGGACAGCTCTGGCGATTTAAAACAAATTTTAGTCGCTGCTACCTCGAGGATTCGCCCTCGAGGAACGTTGGCGCTCGAAACGGGCGAAGGCCATCACAAGGCTTTAAGCGAACTCGCAAACAGCCAAGGCTTTGCTCGATGCCGTGGGTTTTCGGACCTTCGTGGGCTTCCAAGGTTTTTCTTTGCTTGGGCCCCCGATTGATTGGGTTACCTCAAGACTCCTTCACCGGGGCCGGTTCTTCCGAAACCGCGCCTGATGCATTCTCTCGATAACGCAACCAATCCGCCATGATCCGCAGGCTTTCTCTCAATCGGATGTCTATTTGAGTAGGAGCTTTTTCCTCCTCCTCTTCAGCGCCCTCTTCCTCTGTCCGAACGTCTTTCGAGCGGCGCTCCAGTTCCGTTACAACGTCGAGCTTGATTTCGGTGGATGAATAAGCTGATTCCGCCAACTTCTTCATCGCTTCTTTCATCTTGTCGCTAAATTCATCATCTTTGTGTTTTTGCTCTTCACGCTCTTTCAGGTTCAGCGAGAATTCCTTTTGCTCACGCTTGCCTTTGTACCATGCAATGTTTTTTTCCAAATGATCGAATTCCGGCAATTCCTTTTGGCGCTTTTGGCTTAGCCGATCGAGAAAAGCGGTCGTTTCTTCTCTGATCACAAAGTCTTCGGGCCCCATTCGCGATAACACGGCGGGAATGGAATCAGACTCCAAGGCGTGGGGTAAGTCAGACTCACCAATGGGAAGAAACTCGTTGATCGAATTCATCTTTATGTCAGCCGTTACACCAATGTTTTGGGTGGATTTGCCACTCGGTAAATAATATTTCTGAATGGTTATTTTCGCCGCGCAGCGCTTTTTCCCCTTCAATGACCGGAGATAGGGAGAATTCATTTCGATCATTGATTGCACGGTTCCTTTCCCGTGCGTCTCCTTGTCGCCGACGATCAGGGCTCGCCCATGATGCTGCAACGCGCCGGCTACGATTTCCGACGCCGATGCGCTGTAGCGCGAACATAGTAGTACAAGCGGCCCATCCCAAGCGATTTTCCGGTTGTAGTCGAAGCGTTTGATGATCCGTCCATCAGTACCCCGTACTTGGACGACCGGGCCTCTTGAAATGAACAAACCAGTGAGATTGATGGCTTCACTCAGGAAACCACCCCCGTTGCGTCGAAGATCAAGCACCAAACCATCCACCCCCAATTTTTTGAGTTTCTCAATCAGCTCGGCGACGTCGTCGGTTGCTTTGGCAGGTTTTTCTCTGCGAGTGTCTCCATAAAAGGCAGGTAATTCAATTACACCGACAGTCGTGGTGGATTCGCCGTCCGGAACCTCGTGCACGGATGCTGACGCCAGGTTTGCGGTCAACTTTATCTCATCTCGCTTCAAAGCGACTATTTTGCGTTCGGCAGGGTTCTTGACGGGCTTAATCATGAGGCGCACGATAGTGGCTTTGGGGCCTTTGATGAGTTTGACTATCGTTTTTAATTTGGTGTCCACTACGTCGACGAATTCTTCGTCTCCTTGAGCCACCTTCATTATGACGTCTCCGGGTTCGAGCTGTTTGCTTTCCTCCGCTGGACCGCCGGCAATCAGCTTATTGATTGTGCAGTAACCATCGATGTCATTCAGTACCGCTCCAATGCCCACAAAGGAATTTTTCATGGAAACGTTGAATTCTTCCACCGCATCGATGTTCAAGAAGGTCGAGTGCGGATCGAACATTTGCGTGAGCGTGGTCAAGTAAAGCTCTTGTACGTCCGCGGCTTCGAAATTGACGATGTTCTTACGCCAGCGTTCGTAACGCCGAACCAACCTTGTACGAGCCTCCTCCAAGTGCTCCTTGAGTTTCTCAGGAGTCGTTAAACTGGCTTTTTCTCCATTTTCCGTTTCTTGATCGGCGCTGATGAGAGGCAATATTTCTCCCAAAAGTTCGTACTTAAGCCTTAATACCCATAATTTATCCGTTTCTTGCTTGGTTTTTGGCCAAGCGGCTTCTTCTCTGTCCGGAGCGAATGACTCCTTGCCATCAAAACTGAAATCTTCCTTGAGCCTATCCAGTACCCAATCCATGCGAGCCAAGGAATTGGTTCGATAAGCGGAATAGATCTCGAAGGCCGGATGGAGGTTTCCTTCTTCAACGTAGGTAACGATGGTTGGGGTGAATTTTTCTATGAAACGATTAAAATCTTTTTCAAGAAAATACATCCGTTGACTGTCCAAACGACCTAAATACGTCTCCAAGAAACCTCTTCGGTCCAATTTCTTCAAGGAAACCTTGCTGTAGTGGGCTCGTTGGAGCACTTGACCCAGCCACTTCGCTTCTATGCTCATAAGCTCGGTGGCTTCGAGCAGGGGCAAATCCTTTGCGTTGATGCGTTCCTCGTTCTTTTCTGCAGCTTTGGGTAAAGGGAGACCTTCTTTTTTCTCGTCCTGCGCTTGAATAGGAACGATCAATAGCGCGGATATAAGAAGAGAGGAGAGGAACGGGAATCGATCGTACATCAGAAGGAATTTTTTAAAGGGTGGGTTATCTTAAGGGATATTTTCTTCTGCTTCATTTGCCAATGCAACTTTGTTTTCGCGGAAGATTACTTATTTGTTGAGGATGTGCTTCGCTCGATCCAAGGTCTTTTTCTCCTCTTCAGTAAGTGCGCCAAAGCCTTCGTCATTGATTTTATCAAGGATGCGATCCACTTCCTCTTGAATGGATTCCCGGCTCGAGAAATTAACCGTATAATTGGAGGACGCCGTAGTCTTTTTCCCCGAAGAAGATACTTTCATCCAAGCGGGACGTTTAACACGAATACTAGGTATGCTCGAATGAGAAAATGCCGCGGAAACCGACATTTTGTAGTACAATAATCCAGTAATTATGCCCCCTAAATGAGCGGAATGGGCAATGCCGTCGGAGCCTCCCGTGCGCCCCCCGTAAATTTCACTGAAAAACAACCCATACGTCGAGATGCCAAGTATTCCCCACAAAACCCATTTAGGCTTTAAATTACATGGCAACACAAAGAACAGCAACAGAGTGATGTTTTCATTTGGGCGTTGGGCGCAGAAGTAGGCGAGTATGCCCATTGCCGCTGCAGACGCTCCGAGCAAGTGAGGCGCATACGAGATGCCTTTTATCGAGTCTCCTTGATTCACTATCAACCAAAAGATTCCTCCCGCCACCGTGCTCGCAAAATAAAGAATGCATAACTTGCGGGAACCTATGGTTGGTTCCAAGGCGCGGCCAATGAAAAATATGGCAAGCATGTTGAACAGTAGGTGCATGACGTCCGCGTGTAGAAAAGCGTAAGTCGCCAAGGTCCAAACCTTACCCTCCTTCAAGGCGTCCATTGTAAGGGAAAAGTTACCGCGCAGAACTTCCGGTATCAGTTCAATATTGTCTAGCCCGCCTTTCGTTATTACTCGAAAAATATCCCTTCCAAGGAACCCTACCACCAAGCTTTGAATAACGAAAGCAGCCACCAATGTCACCAAAATCGCCTTCAAGAAACTGAAGTCTCCGCGGAAAGCGGTTGGTCTCATGTATGGTCGATCGTATAACATTTCGGCTTGGGGGTTCTTTAGCTGGTTATTCAATAAAACCCTTTTTCCAGTCTAGTACAAAACAAACTTCTATTTGAAATTTCGAGAGGTGATGCGTCAATCGGGCTTTTTCATTCCACCATCGGCTTGAACTTTGGCTTTCAACGCTTGCCACCTAGACAAGCGTTCGGCGATCGCTTTTTCCGCGCCGGAGACCTTGGGTTTATAAATAGACAAGGAGTCCTCCAGGTAGGATTGGCCCGAAACGTTCTCGGGGAAATTATGACTGTATAGATAGGATTCATCACTGTCATCCTGGTACTTCTTGTTGCGTCCGTGGCGGTCACGAATGGCGGAAGGAACTCGCTGAGCAGGTTTTTCCTTCAATGCTTTCTTGGCTTTGCCCAGAGCCAGCGTGGAGCTGTTGCTTTTGGGACAAGTGGCAAGAAACAAGGTAGCGTGAGCCAAGTTGAGTTCGCATTCAGGCAACCCCACTCTTTCCGTGCAATCGAAGGCTGCATTGGCGACCAGTAAAGCCCTGGAGTCGGCCAAACCGACGTCTTCGGAGGCGAAAATCACCAAACGCCTTGCGATGAAACGAGGATCCTCACCTCCCGCCAACATTTTAGCTAACCAATAAACGGCAGCATCCGGATCACCTCCACGCATGCTTTTTATATACGCCGACGCCGTGTCGTAATGTTCGTCTTCATTTCGATCGTAGCGGATGGCTCGTTCGCGAGCGAACGCATGGACTGCCTCTCCCGAAATTTCCCCTCCAATCGCCGTGCCTGCCACGATTGTTTCCAAACAATTGTACCCTCTGCGTAAATCTCCGGAAGCCATAGCGGCAATCGCTTCCAATGCATGAGCCGAAGCTTTGCATTTGTAACTGCCCAACCCTCTCTCCTTATCCCGCAAAGCCAATTTGAGGGCGGACAAGATGATTTCTTCGGGCAGAGGCTCGAGCGTGAATAGATGACTTCTGCTTAGAAGAGGATCAATTACGTAATAACGAGGATTGTGGGTGGTTGCGCCAATCAGTCGAGCTGCCCCCGATTCCACGTCGGGCAATAACAAATCCTGTTGCGACTTGTTGAAACGGTGAATTTCATCCACGAACAAGAAGCATTTTGAGCTCGTATGGTAACGAGCCAATTTCAAGGCTTCTCGTAATTCGGCCACGTTTGACGTCACGGCGTTGATTGCAAGCAACCTGCACCCGCTTTCTTTTGCAATCACGTGAGCCAAGGTCGTTTTCCCCGAGCCGGGCGGCCCCGCGAAAATCAAGTTCCCGATCCTGTTTTCGCAAACCAATTTTGGCAACAAGCAGCCTTGCCCCAATAAATGCTCTTGGCCAAAAACCTCTTGCAAGGATCGGGGACGCATTCTTTCAGCCAGCGGACGTTGATCCAAAGCAATCGTTTTTTCCTGAAGAGGTTCTTCAAACAATGGCTCGTCCGGCGGGGTTTTCATGAGAAACCTTCCAATCGCTTATTTCCGTTTGTGGCAAGCTTTGGGCGCATGGATTGACGTAGAGTTCAAAATCACCAAGTTCGTCCGTTTACTTTTTATGCAACCATCTGCGTATTCAAGCAACACGACTTTGCGGGCACCAATATTATGGGCTCTTATTCCCTGGATGATTGGGTATTGGATAGCGGAGCGATATCCTCCAATCAACCCTGTCGTTCTCTTGTCGATTTCTTTTTCCGGCAGTGTGTTTTCATTTGTGTTTCCGGCTTTACGCCTTTGGGCACCTGTTTTTCTGAGCAGCGTTCTTTGCTTGGGTATCTTGTATTTTCAAGCATTGGAAAATTCCCGCAAAGCGGAGGAACCGTGGCTATCCATGCCCGTGCGTGAACTTGAACTAAGTCTTGAAGTCATTCGGTTGTTCGAACGGCGCGACGATCCTTATGGCAGGATAGGAGGCATAGCCGAAATCAAGAAAGCCCCTGCAGTACGCCAAGACTTACTTGGAAAAAGAGCATATTTTTCACTTCGAGCACCGAGTGAAAATGAGCGCATTGAAAACGGTGGTTTGCTCAAGGCGGCTGGCCTGCTAACGGTTTTGGATGAGTCCAATGACTCGGGCTTCAATCGCTTTCTGGTTCAAGAAGGAGTGGCCTATGAGTTTTGCCGCGGAACTATTTTTGAGGCGACCAAGGGCAAGGATGGATATGCGTCATTTTGTCGGACTTGGAATGCCAAACTGGAATCCTTTCTTCGACTTGGCAGCGAGGCAAAGAATCAAGCGGCTGACGTCGGCGTTGCCATGTTGTTGGGTAATAAAACGGTTCTCGAACAAAAGGAAAAGCAAAGGTACGTTGCCGCTGGGGTAATGCATCTATTTGCGATTAGTGGTCTACACGTAGGTGTTGTCGCTGCTGCCACGGCATTCCTTTTGCGCGGTCTGCCCGGACCCAAATGGCTGGAGGCTTTGCTTTGCTTGGGCATCCTCTTTCTGTACGTGGAAGTAACGGGTGGAACTCCATCTGCGACCAGAGCTTTCATGATGGTTGCTTTTTGGTGGGCAGCCAGGTTGCTCGGGCGCCCCGGGTTTTCACTCCCAGCTATCGCCGCGGCTGCATGCCTTACGCTGTTGCTGCAACCTCAACAATTATGGAATCCGGGTTTCCAACTGTCGTATTCCGTGGTCCTTGCGATTATCTTGTATGGGATTCCTTTAGCCGCTCGGCTTCAGGCTATGTGGGAGCCGTGGCATTATTTGCCTGCCGGGGAGCATTCGTGGCGACAACGATTTGTAATTGCTTGCTGGAAATGGTTTGCCGGTTCGTTTGGGGTGAGTTTTGCAGCTACTGTAGCTAGCGCTCCTTTGGTATTGATTCACTTTGGAGTGTTCACGCCTGGAGCTATATTGCTCAACGTCTTTCTTGTCTTGATTGCATGCGTTGCAATTGTATCAGGGTTCGCTTCAATGCTGGCCGGGTTGATTTCCTGCAGTTTTATTTGTCCCATCTTCAACCATGCGCAATGGATTCTAATTTGGATCATGGACAGTCTGGTAGAATTGTTTCTCAAGATACCCGGTTTATTTTTCAAGTTAGATCTATGCGTTCCTTTTCTTGCTTACCTTACTCTGGTAGTAACTCTAGCCCTTGTTCTGGGCTTAGCTCGCAAAATGACCATGGGTTCAGCTTGGATTTGCTTGTTGCCGCCGTTGCCTCTGATCCTTTTGGTTGTTTTTGCAACGGATAGCCAACCGTTGTGAAACTTTATTTTTGAAATAATATGAAAAGCTCCTGGGAATTAGCCATGGAACGCCTCGACGCCGAAGATCCGGATGCGGGGAAAGCGTTGACTGAAGAACAAAAGAATGCACTTGCCGAAATCGATTCCAAATTCGATGCGAAGATAGCCGAGCGTAAAATCTTCTTGGAAAAAGCATTGGCTGAAGCCACGGAACAAGGCAATGCCGAGGAAGCGGAACAAGTACATCGGCAAATTGCCGATGAAACTCTTCGCCTGGAAGATGAGCGCGAACGAGCAAAGAGCAACTATCGCGATCAAATATAGTTGTTCTAAATAGAGCTACTGTCCCAAGGGAATGGGAATCAGGAAGACCTTCGCTTGGTTAAATTAAAATAAATTAAAAAAAAGTGCCTCGGACAAAGCCTTTGCAGGCTGAAAAGGGTCTGCGCGAAGCGGGTGGCGTGTTGGACGATTGTTGAAGCTCGTTTCCACCCATGCAGTTTCACTGCCATCTCGTAGCTCCCACTGGAGGCTTTTATTGCCCTCGTAAATCCATTCTGCTGCCATCACGTTCTCCGATTGGTCAGGTAAATCTTCTAAATGAAACGCGGCCTTGTTCAGCTTTGTGTCGGTAAGTTCGGAGCAATGCCGAAGCCGCCGTTCTTGCCATGACAGAAGCAAGAGAGCTTCGGCTTTTTTCCGTTTTTTCGTGAACATTTTAACTTCCACGAGATGAGAGACGAGTGTTGCAACTGGAATAGCAGACAGAAATTGCCCCAGCGACTGTTTGAAGCGGACAATCCGAGCTTGGGCTAAATCGGATAAAATGCTGTTTTGAATCGAAGCACCGACGTCTTCCAATGAACCATCGACTTCGGAATCGAATACTACGCGTCTAGCATTGGCGAAAAGCTTTCTTGAATGCTCGCCTTCAAAATCAGCGGGGGGGCGATGAATCCAATGATAGACCGGAAGGTCACTTGCCAACCATACTGAAAGTTGATCGTTCAAATAAATCGCTTCGTTCGTATTATAGCCTAAAACCAAGGCTTCGCAGCAACATTTGCCATGTCCCTTTTCACCCAAAAAGCATTGTGAATAGAGTTTGGAGTCCAATGCGATTTCCTTGCCACTTGATTCTTCGGGACACAAAAGAATAACGCGCGAGGGATGCCTCTGGGAAAACTCAATAGCCACTTCGAAAATTCGTTTCCCTTCTTCCATGGACGTTTCCAAGCCAAAGTGGATGACTAAATTCATTTGAAGGGCATGAGCATTGGATGGTTCGCCATCCTTCTCCGTCTCTCTCCACATGCTTGCGATTTGCCTGGTCACTTGCGGTACCGGCATGGCTACTCCGGGAAGGGTATCGAACAGGCGGTTCATCCGGAGCCGGCGACTCTCCACTCGTGATTTTCCCGATGTAACAACGCATCCGCTTCGACGGGACCCCAGGATCCCGCCAAGTAACTTTTCGGATGATTGCTGTCTTCAGCCCAGTAATCGAGTAGGGGAGTGAACAGTTTCCAAGAAGCTTCCGTTTCATCGCCACGAATAAAAAGGGTTCCATCTCCTACCATGGCATCGAGGATCAGTCGTTCATAAGCCTCTGGAGTGTTTGAGCCAAAGGTGGTGGCGTACCCGAAATTCATTTTTACGGGCTGGGTGCGGGTTTCCAAGCCAGGAACTTTCGAGTTTAAGGTGAGAGTCAATCCTTCGTCGGGTTGAATTCTCAGGACCATCACGTTCGGGCCAACGTCGAACTTTTCTTTTTCGCTGAACAGAATACCAGGTGGAAGCTTGAATTGAATAGCGATTTCACTGGCCCGACGGGCCATTCTTTTTCCGGACCGAAGATAAAAAGGAACGCCCTTCCAGCGCCAATTGTTTATGGAAAGTCTAAGGGCTACGAAAGTTTCCGTTGTGGAAGCAGGGGGAACACTTTCTTCTTCCAAATAGCCGACTGCTTTTTCTCCTTCCACCAATCCTTCCACGTAGCGACCTCTAACCACTTCCGACTCTTCGCCGTCGACCCGCAATGGTTGGATGGCTTTGAGAACTTTGACTTTTTCATCTCGGATGGATTCAGGATCCAGCGAGACGGGAGGCTCCATCGCCGTCAGCGCGAGTAATTGCATCACGTGGTTTTGAATCATATCGCGCAACGCGCCGCTTTGGTCGTAGTAACCCGCTCGAGAACCCACTCCAATGCTTTCCGACACGGTAATTTGGATACATTCGACGTAACGGCGGTTCCAAATCGGTTCGAATATCGAATTGGCGAAACGTTGTACCAACAAGCTTTGAACCGTTTCCTTTCCCAAATAGTGGTCGATACGGAACACTTGGCTTTCATCGAAATGGCTTGCAATTACCTTGTTAAGTTTTCTGGCGGATTCGAGATTTCTGCCGAACGGTTTTTCAATCACAACTTTTGAAGACCTTCGCGAACCGATGTTGCGTTTGGCCAATCCGGACATGCCCAAGTTGTTTAGGATGGAAGCGAAGGCGCTTGGCGGCGTCGAAATATAAAACAACGTCTGGATCTCCCCCCCCACTTGTTCTTCAAGAGACTCGATTGTTTCACCTAATCGAGCAAACGACTCCGCATCGTCATATCCTCCGACTTGGAAGCGGATGCCCTTGGATAAGTTTTCCCAAAGCTTTTCGTCCAAGGGTCGGCGCGAGAATTTCTCGACGGCTTCCTTCATCGAGTGCCGAAATTCGTCGTTGGTCATTTCGCGGCGACCATAACCGATGAACGAAAAATCGGCGGGCAACAAATTGTCCACACCCAAATTATAAAGGGCGGGCATTAATTTTCTGGCGGTCAAGTCGCCCGATGCCCCGAAGATCACGATTGCAGTCGGCGGGGCTCCCCGGTGGGAACTCAAACCTTCGAGAAAAGGATGGCTTTCCTTGGTTTCATTCATGTTGGAAACTGATCCTAATGGGAGCGGTTGGGGAACAAGGCAACGTTTTCATAATGCAAACAAGTCAGGTTTTCGTTCGGAAGCCAACGAGCTTCCACGACGTCGAAGCGATAATGGCAGATGTCTCGCGCCTGTCTTAGATAGGCTTTGCAAACCCTCAGCAGAGCCCGTTTTTTCTTTGGCCCAATGCTGTGATAACCCGATATGAGAGCACCGTCTTTACGTGTTCGCACCTCTACGAACACGAGAGTTTCGCCATCCAGGCAAATCAAGTCGATTTCATCTCTGCCCTTCCTCCAATTTCTTTTCACTATCTTGAATCCTTTTCCTTGCAGGTGACGTTTGGCTTCTTTTTCGCCCAACGCTCCTTTTACCGCCGTGCTCGACGTCGCAAGAATCTGGCTTCCCTTGCAGCCTCGCAGTAGAGCCCAAATTGCTTGCCATGACCACCTGTTGCTCATCGCCATTCGTGTTTTGGATAGCGTCCAGCCAATTGCTTCCGAATGTCGGGATAGGAATCACGCCAAAAGGATTGCATGTCTCGGGTAACTTGAACGGGTCTGCCGTTCGGCGCCAATGCTTCGATTCTTACCACGTGTTTTCCGCCGGCTATCGCTGGAGCTTCCTTTAAATCGTATAATTCCTGTATCCTGGCGGATAGGGTCGCTTCATTTGCCTCGTAGCGTATGCGGACTGGCTTCCTTCTGTTTGGCAGGGGGTATTCCTCGGGAGCCAAGATCTCGAGAGCCTCTTTTTGTTCTATGGACAACCAGCTTTCTACCTCTGTAAGCACTTCTTTGTTTTTGATCTGTCTATAACTCACTGCGCCGAGGCAGATTTGCTCGAGTATAGTGATGCGGTTTTTTTCGTCCAAGACCGCGATTTCGGTTTCAGGGCAGTGTCGAGCTGTGAAATTGACTCTTTCTATCCACCTTTCCACGGAGGCGTTCCATTTTTTAAGCACCAAGCGGCCCTCGCTGATTTCCTTGGCCATCAACTTGGCAGCTATTGCAGGATCGGGTTCTCCCGACGATTGTTGACCAAAGCTCAATTGATCGAATTGCCTTGTTCTGCGACAAGTCACTGAACGGCTTTTAGGATCGAACACAGTCTCTTCCTTATCAAGGAAGCGATCGGTGAACGTTTCTTCCAACCATTCCTCGCGAATTTCAGCGGTCCATCCAAGCATGAGACGCGCTTTGCCTCGGTTTGCGATCTCCTCCACCTCAGTAGCCACCAATAATTCAACGCCTTTCGTTTCACTGCCTTTGCGTAATTCACCGTGTCCACCACTGGCCAATGCATAGATGGACGAGCCATCACGCGTTCTTTTTGCCACTTGCTCTGGATATCCGGCCAATAAAGAACGAACGAGACCTTCCGGCGTCCAGTTTTCCGGACCCTCTCTCTCCGTGGGTATCCCTCGCAGTATTTGATTGCTGATGCGACCCACTTCCTTGGCGCGGCCCGCATGAATGCCCCATTCGCGACAAAATGACAGGTCGAAATTACGCTCAGCGGCTAATTCCCAAGCCCTTATTGCAGGAATGAAGTCTGAACGAAGTTCATCTGAACCGACTAATTCATCCAGGTCTTCGACCTTGAGGGAAAGGAGAATCGACCGGGTTTGGGTCAAGGCGATCGCGAGAGACACGGTGCGTGGGCATTTGTTTTTTCGCGCCTCAAACAAAACCCTTGCATGGCGTGGATGTGATGGAATAGCGGCTAGCTGCTTTCCGAGCGAGGTGATTAAACGAGAATTTTCGTGAATAGCCCCCAAGTCCATCAGCAGTTGTTGGGCTTTGGTAATATTTTCCTCCATGGGAGCGTCGAACCATGGAAACTTCCATGGATTGAAACCAAATGCCATTAATGACAACAAGGTCTCCGAGAGATCGACACGATGTATTTCCGGTGTTTCCTCAGCTGCTCTTTTCTCGTGGTCGGATTGGCTCCACATTCGTACACAGACGCCTTCGGCCGTTCGTCCTGCACGACCAGACCGCTGGTTCGCGGAGGCTCGACTTACCTTTTCGGTCATCAAGGTGTTGACTCCCCGCCGAGGATCAAAACCGGCTTTTTTTGCCAGACCTGTATCAATTACTATGCGAACGCCATCTATCGTCAAAGAAGTTTCCGCCAAATTGGTGGCAACGACCACCTTGCGTTCGCTCTTGGTCATCAAGGCGTCGTCCTGGGCTTCGGAGGACAGTTCGCCATGCAAAGGCAGGATGCGCAGGCCTTTTGCTGCTGGTAGGCGTTGCAAGGCCTCGATTGTCCTACGTATTTCATAAGCTCCTGGCAGGAAGATTAAAAAATCACCTAAAGGTTGCTTGGCCATTACCCGGCTGAATTGCTTGCAGACTCTATCCCAAATAGGGGCAGAAGTGGCATCCATGTTGGCAGTGTGCTCAATGCGGACGGGATGGATTCGCCCGTCGGATTCCACCACGGAGCAATTCGGCAAATATGCCAGCAAGGGTTCTCTATTGAGAGTAGCTGAAGAAACCACCAGTTTCAGATCGGGCCTTTCTTGCTCCTGTAATCGTTTAATCAAGGCTAGACAAAGATCCGCCTGCACCGTGCGTTCATGAAATTCATCGAGCATCACTGCCCCTGCCTCAGCCAATCCTTCGGTGCTCAACAATTTGTTCAGGAGCACTCCTTCGGTTAGGTAAATGATGCGACTGCGCTCGGACACTCGACGGTCAAACCTCATTTCATAACCAACGTAATCTCCTAACGCCGTACCTGTTTCATGAGCCACTCGACGGGCCAAGGATCGAGCAGCTACGCGCCGGGGTTGAGTAACGTAAACTATCCTGTCCTGATCGAGTGCATCGGCTAGAAACTGTGGTACTCGAGTCGATTTGCCAGATCCAGTGGGAGCTGACAACAAAACCCTGCCTTCATTCAGGACACCCTCCAATATTGCCTTGCGGCACTCATGTATGGGTAACTCTCCGGCAGTGAACATTTTATACCTCCCCGCTTATGCTTTACATGGACTCGTCATGGAAAAAGAGGATCAGGTCAACCATGATTCAGGGAGGTGAAAGCGGACTTCAATTAAACTATTAACAGGTATGAGTGAAATTTATGTAATACCGCCACTTTCACGAGAATGGATCGATAACTTCGTTCCTGAGGGCTCGTGAAAAATAAAATGATGATGAGGGTCTTTTTCATACAAGCGTACTTGTTTGTCGGGGGCCTCGTCGGTTCTAAATCTAGCCCAAGGAGAATCCGCCTATGAAGGAAACACTGTCTAAACTCAATGACTGGATTACGTTAATCACGCAAGTAGGAGTAGCCTTGATCGCCCTGAGCGTCGTGGTCGAAATTGTTTTCGGCACTAATGCCGTTTTCGGTGGTGGTGTTATTACGAACTTGTCGGAAATAGTAAAAGACGTCGGCGGGGTCGACGAGAATGGCCAAGGAGGCAACGGGTTTGTCGGTCTTGTCGCTATTCTTGTGATTCTGGCGCTCGTTCGTGGAAGAGTTACGTCTAAGGCTTAAGGCTATTCCACTACAAGCAGACTAGATCTACTAGGAAAAGACAATAACCCCTAAAGGGAGGAAATAATCATGGAAGCATATGCTAAACAACTAAAGGATATCATCGGTGGTCTAACAGGCATCTTGATTGCCGCTATTGGATTATTCGTGGTCGTGCGAGTGATCTTTGGATTACAGGACGACACACCGGACGTCATAGCGAATCTTCAGGGTATCGTTGATGGGTTCGTAGGTTCAGGCGCCAGTCTTGCTGGATTGATTACATTGCTCATTATTTTAGCGATTTTCGGCCGTAAGTAGCCGAAGTCAGAAGGGTTGGTTTCATACCGGAAGGGGCGGGTGGGGGCCCGCCCCTTCCTTTTTGCTCAGATCACTCAGGTCACTTTAAGTTGCAAGGGTTTGGCCGTTGCTTTTTTCGGCAAGTGAACCGAAAGAATTCCATTTTCGAGGGAAGCCCTGGATTTGCCTACCTCGGCGTCCTTGGGTAACCGCAAGCGTTTTTGTGATTCCTTCTCGCCATCATTTCTAACTGTTGTTGAAACGATGAGAATGCCTTGATCGATTTCAACGGTGACTTCTTTTTTAGTGAAACCTGGTAATTCGATTCTTAATTCATAAGCGTCTTCCCGATCATCGAACGAATGGTCGCGTCGACGAGCTTCGGTTTCACCCTCTAGGAAGCGATTGAGCAGTGGTTCGATCGAGGCCAGTTCCCTCATTGGAGTTGAAAACAAGGATTCAAAAGGCCAGAGGTTGCGATTGGATTGGTTGTACTTGATCAGATTCATGGTAGTGGCTCCTTTGGTTTAAGTTAGGTTTCAGCCTCTCTTATTGCAATTCAAGGGCCATTTTAATGTAATTANATAAACCNCACGTAACCAGNTATATNCATTAANTNTNCGNACTCNNTCAATGACTTANNTGGGTCATAAGGNCACAGTNNGGATGACNNCCAGGNGAGTAAGTGACAAAGAGGCTCGGGTAAACTTTTTATTTTAATTGAACCAAGGTGGCTCCCCAACCACCACCTGATGCATCAGCCAACCTGAAGCTTTCTACAGCCGCTATTTTTCGAAGTGTTGCGTGTACGGTTTCTCGCAAGGCTCCTATCCCTTTGCCATGGATCAATCTTACTTGGAGTATTCCTTTTCGTTTGCATGCCTTTAAATATTCGCTGACAAGGTCGGCTACCTCCTGTGGTCTAAAGTGATGCAAATCAAGGGTCCCATCAATTGGGATTGGAACGGCATGCGATTCATTTGAGCTCTTTTTTTCACTTGCTTTCATGCTCGTGTAATCGATGTTTGAGTCTATTTTTTTGCTGATATCGTGAACTTAGCAAACCAGTTTTTGGGATACGTGGCCTTATTTGTTGTATGGGCAAGCTCTTCCCTGATGGCTCAGGAGATTACCTATGAGCAACAAATGGATGATTTGGAAGCCAAGGCCACGGCATTGTCAAAACGTTTGGAAGACAGTGAAGCGCGCTCTCAGCGCATGAATGCCTTCGTTGCTCAAGCGAGAGAGCGCTTGGAGGCGTTGCGAGCCGGTAGAGCTGCTGGAGAACCCATCCAGATGCCTGAACAAACAGCCCCCCCAGACCTTGGTGAAAATCCCAATCCAGCGATTGCGGAACCCGGTTCTCAACAACCGGTGACTCAAGAACTGGCAAAACTACGCAAGAGAAAAGGATATTACTTGCAGGCCTTTGGCGGTTATCTGTTGCCTAGAACGGTTAATATGAAAACCAATATTGGGAAAGTCCCCATTGAGCCAAAGGAAGGGTTTTCAACTGGTTTGGTGTTTGGGAGAGACTTTCGCAGGTTTCGTTTGGAGGGTGAAATTTCCGGACGGCAATATGATCACGACACCATGGACTTGTCTCACCCCTCGGCAAAGGGGCCAGGGCACTCCAAGGAGCCAGTGAACGGTTATACAAGCGCCTTTGGAGGGGTCGTGACTGCTCTTGTGGACTTCCCCCTCACGGATGATTCCGGCTTGTTTGTAGGTGTGGGCGTAGGCGTGAACGGGGCCACCTTGAAACTGGAAAACCGCAAATTCAAGAACACCCTCTTCGCGTACCAATTGTTGTCGGGCTTCGAATGGGAATTCACCGAGAGAGCGTCCCTTCGCTTTCTCTACAAATATTTCACTACTGCCGGAAGCAAAGATTTCGATCGCCTGGATTCCCATAATCTCGAACTGGGAATGCAGGTTGATTTGTGAACTTCATTCCGGAAAAAGACGCGCGAAACTCTTCAAGATTTTTTGCGCTTCGGTATCCCCTTGAGATGCCGCTTTCCTTAGCCATTGCCCGGCGAGACTTCGGTCCTTGGCACAGCCTTTTCCCTGAAATAGCATCAAGCCCGTGAAGCGTTGAGCCTCTGGATTTCCCAATTCGGCGGCTTTCTTGAAGTAAGCAAAAGCCCGGGTGTAGTTTCGTTCCTGGAAATTTCGTTTACCGGCCAGGTTGTAATCGTTCGCTTGGCCAAGTTGTTCTGAACTCGCGTTTGGTGGATTAACCTTTGGCTTGGGGGGAGTTGTTGGAGTGGAAGCAACGGCAGTGCCGCCAAGGAGACTTTGCAAATCTTTCTTGGCATCCAAATGGTCTTGATCCGCGGCTTTTTGCAGTAACCTTATGATTTCCGCTTTATTCTTTGTTGGATCTACTTCCGATAAAAGTGTAGCCAGCAAATATTGGGCATCCGAAAAGTTTTGCTGAGAAGCCTTGCGCAACCAGCCTGCGGCTAGCTCTTTGCTCTTTCGGACACCCTCCCCATTATAGTAAGCCAAACCTAAATTCAAATAGGCTGTCATGGATTTTGCCCGGCAAGCCATTTCCAGCAGAAAAATTCCTCTGCGTTCATCTTTCTCCAATATACCTGGTGAACCCTTCAAGTAAATGGCGCCCAAGGTCGCTTGCGCCTGAGAGTAACCCGCTGCTGCTGAGTCATGCCAATATTCCAATGCCTTGAAACGATTTTTAGGAACGACCATCCAGCAAATTTCACCCATGGCAAACTGTGCAATGGGATCGCCTTCAGCAGCCTTTCGCGTCAAGAGAAGTTGAGCTTCTTGGTAATAATCCGTGGCTTCCTTCAACTGTTTTCTTAGCAGAGAAATATTTCCGAGATTGTAAAACCCAAGCGGATCTCCTCCGTCAGCTGCTTTTTGCGACCAGAATCTCGCGGCGTCGAAATCAATCTTCACACCACTTTCGCCTGCGCGCAGGTAAATACCCAGAACGGCTTGGAAGTAAGGATCACCAGCTTTGGCCTTCGCCTGAATTTCATCGAAAGAAAGTTCAGGTGTCCAAACGGAGTTGCCTTTGTCTGCAGCTCGAGCTCCAATGGCCAATGCAGCCAATGCGATCCAAACTAGAAAAGAAAACTTCATAGTGACTTCCTTGTTAGTTATGCTATGCAAGAACTTCTTCCAAGCCTGAAAAGCACTTGGCTTACGGCTACCATCATTGCCCAGTCGACATGAAACGCTCTGCCTTCTCTTCCCTTCTATTGCTTCTTTTAACACTTGGTTTTCTGCCTTGCTCTCTAGCTGGACGAGTCGTCGCAAACAAACCGGAAGGTGGTGCTACACTTTCTCAAATCCGGCTTGCTTCCATTGTTGCGAAGGAGCGGAGATTGCTTGCCTTGGCTTCCGAGGAAAAGCCCATGAACGAGAAAGAATTGACGCGAAAAATCCAGGATTTGGTTACCGATTACGAATCATATTTGGCCGATAATCCCAAAGACGTCACTGCTCTCCTATTGTTCGGCAAGTTTTTGAGACAGGTGGATCAACCTGGCCCGGCCACGGGGATTTTTCTGAAAGCCGACAAGATCGATTCCAATTTGGCTGTCGTGAAACAACAGATCGCGAACTATTTGGCGGAAGAAGGCAGGGTCGCTGAAGCTTTGCCTTATTTACTGCGGGCAGTCGAGTTGAGTCCCAAAGTGGCAACCTATCATCATCAACTTGGAACCTTTTTGTTTTTGTTTCAGGAGGAACTCATTGATTTGGGCATCACGACCAAGTCCTCCAACGATCGCAACATGATGATTGCGTTTCGCCAAGCGGCTACCTTGGAGCCTGACAATTTCGAGTACCGTTTGCGATATGCCCAAAGCTTTTTCGACGTGGCGAAGCCAGACTGGAACGAAGCCTTGAATTTGTGGAGAGAGTTGGCCAGCAAAAGCAAAAGCAAAGTCGTGGAAATGGAATATTTGTTTCTTTGCCAAGCCAGAGTCTTGATGGAACTGGACCGTCCTTTGGAAGCACGTCGGATAATTGATCGCGTACACTCTCCTGCCATGAAGGCGACCAAGAGCAAGTTACTTGAATTACTAGTTGCTCCCCAGGCCTCCCCCCCCGCAGTCAAACCGACGCCATCGAAGCAAAAGCCTTCCGTTAAAGACAAGAATGCCCAAATCAATCTGCGACCAAACGACAAAGCGCAACCAAGTGACGAAGAACTCTTTTTTGATGCAGACCTCATGAAGCTCGCCAAAATCGTGGAACGCTTGGAGGAGGAAAAATTGCTTCGTAATTTGCGAGTGGATGCGGTCCGCGCTTCCTATGACGATAAGGGAAGGATCAAAATGTCTTTGCAGGCGCTTGCGGAATTGAATCGGGTTGGCGAACAACCAAGTCGCAACTTTTAATTTCTGCATGGCTTGGCTTGGTGGGTGATTTTGTCTTTGCCATGAATCTTCAAGAGGGCATGGCCCTGTATTTGATTTTGTTGGCGAGTCTCAGCATCCATGAATGGGCTCATGCTTTCGTTGCCGACAAATTGGGGGACCCCGTCCCTCGGGCTCAAGGCAGGGTCACTCTCAATCCGGTCGCTCACATTGACCCGGTCGGAACGGTTTTTCTGCCTTTGCTCATGATATTTCTAAATCCAGGTTTCGCAATTTTCGGATGGGGTAAACCTGTGCAGGTTTCCTTGCCTAATCCGAAGACTCGCGCTCGTGACGATATGCTGATTACTGCGGCGGGTCCCCTCGCCAATTTGGTCATTGCCTTGCTGGTTGCCGGCTTTGCAGGTCTTTTGTTTTGGGTTATGCCCGACGCAATCTTATCGGTGAGTTTGCTGAAGGTGATCATCCTGTTGAATTGCTTGTTGTTTCTCTTCAACTTGATACCCGTTCCGCCTTTGGATGGATCGCATTTTCTTAAACATGCCATCGGAATGAGAGACCAGACCTACGCCGAATTTGCCCGATACGGGTTTGTCCTGATTCTGGTCTTGATCAACTTGCCTGCCTTCAGCTCCTTGTTCTTTGGCGTTTTATTACCCCATTTGGCTTTCTTTTTCTTTTCCTTGGCAGGGATATAACTTTCCTAGGTGTCCTATCAACTTGCGATTGCCATCCAGGGCCGGTCGTTCTAGGTGAAAGTGATTCCATAACAAGCATGCGAGCGATCGGAGAATTCAAGGACCAAGAAAAGGCGGAAACCTTTTCCACCTTCTTGCATGCCGAAGGAATAGACAACGAGGCGGAGGAGGAGGAGGGCATTTGGACCATTTGGGTTCAGGACGAGGCAAACCTGGAACGCGCCGCCCGAGAACTGGAAAGGTATCGAGAGAATCCGCATAGATCGGTATACTTGAAGGCCGCTCGTCAAAACGATCCCAAGCCCATACCGAAGCGTTCATCCCGCAGTCGCTACAAACAGGTTAACCTAGGACGTAAATGGGTCGTTCGCAATCGTGTCGGAGCCGTCACCCTAGGATTGCTTGTCATCACCTCTTTGGTGTTCTTGCTAAGTGATATGGGTAACAAAGAGACGGGGAACAACAACTGGTTCAATGCGCTCGTTGTTTCCAATTCCTACACTGGGATGCCTGAAATTCTAGATGGTGAGGTGTGGCGATTATTTACCCCAATGTTCCTTCATCTCGG
>PBLJ01000038.1 GCA_002721705.1 Opitutia bacterium | reverse complement strand
GAAACGGAGCGCGAGCTGCCGTTGCTTAAGCGGCCTTAGTTGAGGAAGTTCATCCCTTCATTCTTCCAAGTCTTTACTTCCATTTCTTGGCCGATTCGTCGAGCTGTTCGTCGGTGAGTCCGAATGCCTTGGCCACTCCTCGGGCCATCATGATATTGCCGGCCTTGTTCATATGGACGCCATCGCTAGTCAATTGCTTTCCCTTGGGTGCATCGGCAGGGAATTTCTTCAATCCAGCCTGCATATCGGCGTTGAGGTCTGCCAGTAAACATTTCTTCTCCTTGGCCAGAGCCCTGATAAATTCATTGTAGGGCGCCAATTTTTGATTCAGGTCATTGGCTTGGTCTTCCCTGATCATGGTGGAGGTGAGCAGCATGACCTTTACTCCAGCTGCTTGGGCTTTGTCGACGATGGCGGTGATGTTCTTCTTGTAGGAAGGGAGATCGACGCCGCGGGCGCCATGCCAGACGTCGTTGACGCCGCAGCTCAGGGTCATCCAGTCCGGCTTGTGGCGGAGAACGTCTTTTTCGAGGCGGGCCAGCATTTGGTTGGACTTGTGACCGCCGATTCCGGCAAACACGGGAGTGGCTTCAATGCCCTGGTCCTTCAAGGCTGCGAGAACCAATTGGCAGTAGCCGCCGGGGCGTCTGCCTGCAGCGGTGATGGAGTCACCAAGGAAGGCGATCTTTTCTCCATTGGCCACGGCAACGCCGGACGAAGCGGCTGCCGTCTTGTTTTCGATCAAGCCGAACATGGCGTTGGCGAATGCGTCGCCGAGGCGGACGAAGAACTTTCCGCTGCCGAGGTAGTGGTAGGGACGGTCGCTTCCCACCAATCGCCATTGGGCGAAATTCTTGGCCCAGCCACTGTCGAATACCTTGCGGGCTTTCAGGTCGTATGACTTGTAGCTTTCAACCGAGACCACGTTGCCCTTGAACTCGGGCGCCTTGGCGGCTTCGCGCTGGCCCACGGAGACGGCGTTCTTGTCGACACCTTCCTTGGTCATGTTGGTTCCCAGCACCCCGATGACGAAAGGCATGTTCGGCGTCTTGTACTCCGTGCGCACGTCTTTGATGAAGTGGATCATGTTTTGCCTGTAGTTATCACGGAAGGCATCCGAGAACTGGTCGTTGAACCCTTGGAACCAGACAAAGCCGGCCATTTCGTGCCCGACCTTTGGGTCATAGGCGGGATGATACTTCGTGAGGTCCTTGAGCACGGCGTGCACGGCTTCGTTCATCATTCTCCAGTTGAGGCCTGCGTTCTTCTTGATGTCTTCCGCCTTGCCACCATTCTTTTCCTTTTCATTCAATTCGTAAGGTCCGGCCGAGGGGGGGCGAAAATTGTAGTTGATGGACTTGCCTCCCCAAGAGGTCTTGATGATCAGGATGGGAGCATCCAGTTTTTGGGCCATGGCCAGCCCGAAACCGAACTCCGGACCTATCTTGTCCTTGTTGCCGCCGTAGCCAACCGTCAGCGGTCCCGAGCGTTTGTTGCCGTCTGCAATGGAGCTGATATAAACCTGATCCGATAGGACGCAGGTTGAAACGACCTGCTTCCTGTAAGCCTCGTACGCTTCCTTATGCTTCTTCACCTTTTCCTCCAGGGCTGTTTTCTCGGGCCCGGCGCTCATCTTCTTGATCTTGTCGTTGGAAATTCCGCCGGTAAGTTCGTCGATTTTTCTTCCATCGGACAGCTGTTCACTCAGGGCTTTCTTCGAGAAGTCGCTTCCCTTCTTGAATACCAATTGGGTGAGCCTTTTGTCTCCCGCATCCTCCGAGTCATACAAGGTTGCGATGGTATGGGCGTTTGCGTGACCGACCATGTTCGACTGGCCGGCGAGAATGAAGACCTGCAACTTTTTGCTCGTTTTCGCCGCTAGACCGCTGGCCGCAATGAGAGCAAGCAGAATGGTGACGCAGAACCTAAGGGAGATGATGTGTTTCATAAGGGCTTTGTCTGGGGGATTTATCGGAGCATAGACCGGCCGCCACCATGGCGACCGGATTGCTTACGTCGAATAAGCTGCAGTTAAGAATTAGCTTCAAGCATTAATGTGTCCCGACGGTTACAATCAAATCCAGTGGGGGGTGGTTGGGATCTTACGATCCTTGTCCCAAATAATTTGACGAAACCAGTGGATCGGGCGACATTGCATCCCATTTCCGCAGGCATGTCCCCTCAACTGAACCGCCTCCTTTTTTCGTTCATCGCCTTGATGAGCCTTTTGGCGTCGCCCCTGCCGGGGGATAATTTGCGCGTTTGGCATGACCGAAACGGGCAGGAAATTCGAGCCATCCTGAAAAACGTGGAGGGTAACAAGGTCCTGCTGTTGAAGGATGGCAAGCAATACCTCTTCGACGTTTCCATCCTCAGTGACGAAGACCAAGCCTACGTAAGGGCTTGGGCGAATCGCAGCGCTCGATCGAACGACGGCTTGTTGGCCTTGTATGACTTCGGTTTGGCTGCGGGTTCCACCGTGAAGGACGTTTCCGGAGTGGAACCGGCCCTTGACTTGCAGATCGTCAATGCCAAGGCGGTGAAGCGTTCCAAAGGATCGCTCGAGATAAGTGGCAAGACGACGATTCGATCAACCAAGGTACCGACCAAGATCACCAAGACGGTCAAGGGCACGGGCCAGTTGGCGGTCGAGGCCTGGGTGCGTCCGGGCAACCTCAAGCAGGCCGGCCCGGCCCGCATCCTGACGATTTCCAAGGATACTTCCAATCGCAACTTCACCTTCGGTCAGGACGGAAACAAGTACGACCTTCGTTTGCGAACGAGCAAGACAAGCCGCAATGGTCTGCCTTCGCTTGCTTCGCCGGCCAAGAGCGTGACCACCCAATTGTCGCACCTTGTCTATTCCCGTCAGCGGGACGGCAAGGCGCGATTCTTCATCAATGGCAAGCAAGTGGCGGAAAAAAACGTCGACGGCGACCTGAAGAACTGGGACGGCAACTATCGCTTGGCCTTGGGCAACGAGTTCTCGAATGATCGGGCGTGGCAAGGAAGCTACCATTTGCTCGCGATTTACGGTCGCGCCCTGTCGCAACAGGAGGTGAAGAGGAATTTCGAAGCCGGGGCCGGGGCGGATACCTCGGAGTTGTTGGCGGCCCGTAAGAGGGAAGAAGGCGGCCGTCTTTTCGAGACGCGGGTGGCTCCCCTGCTGGCCAAGCATTGCTTGGAATGCCATGACACCGGCAACAGCAAGGGGAAGCTGGATCTTTCGCGGCGGGTTGCTGCTTTCGCGGGTGGATCGGAAGGACCGCCCATTGTTCCCGGCAAACCGGATGAGAGTTTGCTTTGGGAAGTGGTCGAGAGCAACGACATGCCGAAGAAGCGGACGGCCTTGACGGCGGTCGAAAAGAAGGTCCTTTACGACTGGATAAAGGCTGGGGCTCCGTGGACCTTGGATTACGTCGATGCCGCCACCTACGTTCATGATTCCCATGGGCCGGAGAATTGGGTCCGCCGATTGACGATCGCGGAGTACGTCGCCACGGTCAAGACAGTCACCGGGGTGGAGATCGGTGCCGATGCCCGCAAGTTGCTGCCGCCCGACATGCGGGCCGACGGGTTCAGCAACACTTCCTATAACCTCAAGGTTGATTTCAAGCACGTCGAGGCCTTCGCCAAGCTGGCTGAGATCATCGTCAAGCGGATGGACGTGCAAGCCTTCGCCAAGCGTTTTCACAACAAGCTGACCCTCGACAAGCAAACCCGCGCCTTGATCGAGAAAATGGGCAAGTGGGTCTTGCGCAGCCCCTTGGAAGAGCGTGAGGTTCTCCTGTATAGAGGTATCACCACGACGATGGCCGCGGCCGGCGCCAATTTCGACCAGGCGGTGGGCAGCGCCCTCGAGGCCATGTTGCAGTCTCCCCGTTTCATCTATCGCATAGAGGACCAGCGTGGTGATGGGCCAGTCGACGGGTATGAGTTTGCGGTCCGCATGAGCTATCTTTATGGGGAGCTCCGCCGGACGAAGAATTGTACCGGGCCGCCGAAAAAGGGGACCTTTCCGACAAGGACAAGATCGAGGTGCAGGTTCGCCGCATGCTGGGTGATCCTCGTGCGATCGAGCAGTCCCAGCGCTTTCTCTACGACTGGCTGGATCTGGGGCGTCTCGACAACCTGAATCCCGCGAGGTCCTTGTATCCCAACTGGAACCCTGGACTCGGGGCCGACATGCGGGCCGAGAGCCTTGCTTTCTTCAAGGAGGTCGTTTGGACGAGGAAGCGACCGCTGAATGAATTGCTCAATGCCCAGGTCACTTTTCTCACGCCTCGCTTGGCCAAGCATTATGGCATGTTCCCGCAAGGCGAGAATTTCACTCGTTACGACCTGACCAACGTTCCAGGACGAGGCGGTCTCCTAACTCATGGGAGCGTGCTCACGGTGGGCGGCGACCAAGCTTCGATGGTGACCCGCGGTCTCTTCGTCTTGCACGAGTTGTTACGTGGCGTGGTGCGCGACCCGCCGCCTTGCGTCGACACAACGCCGGTCCCTAGCAAACCCGGACTTACCCAGCGCGGCATCTCCATGGATCGCTTGGCGAAAGCGTCTTGCAGCGGATGTCATGTGAAGTTCGAGCCCTTGGCTTTTGGCTTGGAGAAATTCGATGGCTTGGGATCCTTCAGTCAGACGGACAAGCATGGCAATCGATTGCGGGAGGATGGGAAAGTGCTTTTCCCGGGGCGCCCCGCGCCCATTGCATACCAGACTTCCGCCGAGTTGATGAACTTGTTGGCAGCTAGTCCGCGGGTTCGCGAGACCTTGACTTGGAAAGTCGTGCAATTCGCCATGGGTAGACCTCTCGGGGCAAAGGACGCCCGCAACGTGGCGGAGATACACAAGGTTTCCCAAAAAGCCGGAGGTACCTACCAAAGTCTTGTCAGAGCGATCATTTTGAGTGATCTTGTGCGACGGAACCAACCAAGCGAAGAACCATGAAACGAAAGCACATCCATCGTCGCACCTTTTTACGAGGCATTGGCGCAATCGGAATCGGGTTGCCGTTTCTGGAGGAAATGCTTCCGTCCACCGCCGCGGCCGCGGTCCGCAAGGCGATCCCTGCCCGGGCCTTCAACGTTTTCTTCGGCCTTGGTATTCCCAAGCCGATCCAGGAAGATGGTTTCGCCGGGGTGCTGGAACCGTTGAAGCCTTTGAGCGACAAGTTGCTCATCATGCGGCACGTCGACCAAGTGCGCTGCGACAAGAAAGGGATCAACGCTCATTTTGACGGCGCTACCGGTTCCTTTACCGCGATGCCTGCGGGAGGCGAGGCCAAGGCGGGAGGTCCATCGATCGACCAGATCCTTCGCCACGACCTTTATCCTCAAGGTCTTCCCGTCGGCATGGTGCCCAGTTTGGTGGCCGGCACTTACTTTCGCCGCAGCAGGGTGGGGCGTTACGTTCACAGCTACGGCCTGGACGGCACGGTTTCCGCGACCATGCAGGAAACTCCGCGCGCCCTTTTTGATCGTGTCTTCGGATCCATTCCCGGGAACGAGGATCCCGATGCCCGCCGGGAAAGGCTGAAGCGCAGCGTGCTCGATTCGGTCCTGGACGAATACAAGCACTACCTAGGACCGAATTCACCCCTGGGTTCGACTTCCAAGGGACGTCTGTCCGATCACTTCGACCGCATACGCGAATACGAGCAGCGAGCCTTCGGCGACCAGCAAGGGTCCAAGGGTGGCCCACGAATGCCTGCTCGTTCCATCCTGCCTCATGGCGGTAAGGCGGATCCGGGAGGGGAGGGGATTGACATTACCTTGGAGCAACTCACGGCCGAGTGGCGTCTGCTGGCCGACCTCTATGCCTTCGCCATCCAGACTGATCGAGCTCGATTCGGCGCCATCACCTTCCTGGCGGCAGGCGAACGCATTCGCCTGAAGGGGGCCTACCAGTATGGTGGTCGCAAAATCTTCGACTTCGACGACGCCGGGCAGCACCGGGCCTCAGGAGCCAAGGGATGTTCTCACGAATGGTGGCACAAGTTCAACGAGAAGAAGCAAAACGAGCAGCTTAAGGCCCACGTCCACATGAAGATGGGCGAAGTCGCCTATTTCCTCAACTTGCTGGCCGGCCCCGATGCCCGCGAGGCCAACGGCAAGACGATCCTCGAGAACAGTTTGATCACTATATCGACCGAGTCCGGAGACGGTCGGCACAACGACGCGAAACGGGAATTGTCCGGTGTCTTTCACGCCATTAGTTCGGCCGGCGGACATTTCAAGACGGGTCACATCCTGGACCTCAAGGCAGAGGCCATCGACGTCTACAACACCATGCTCACGACCTTGGGAGCCAAGCGCCGTCTCGGCGACGCCAAGCGCAAGGTCAACCTGGTGAACCAGATCCGGGCCTAAGCCTCTTTCTCTCATGAAAATGTACTTCGTCACGCTCTTTTCCTTAATTGCATGCACCTTATCCGCCTCGGCGGCCGATTTCGCCACCGGGATCGTTTACCATGACGCCAACCGCAACCAAGCGCGGGATCCCGGCGAGAAAGGCATTCCTGAAGTTGCAGTTTCCAATGGCGTGGACATTGTGGAGACCGATGCCACGGGGCGTTGGCGTTTGCCATCTTCGGACGACGTCATCTTCTTCGTGCTCAAGCCGAGCGGTTGGATGACCCCGCTGAACGACCATTTCTTGCCTCGCTTTCACTACGTCCACAAGCCGAACGGATCGCCCCCTTCGCGTTACGCCGGCACGGAGCCGACCGGGCCCTTGCCCAAGTCGATTGACTTTCCGCTGCACAAACAGGAGGAACCGGGCAAGTTTCGGGCTATCTTCTTCGGCGACCCTCAACCGCGCAACCAGACGGAGATCGACTATATCGCCAATGACGTAGTGGCCGAGTTGGTGGGTACCGATGCCAAGTTCGGTGTCACTCTTGGTGACATCATGTTCGACAAGCTCAATCTCTTCGGCAGTTTGAACGGAACGATTGCGTTGATTGGTATCCCGTGGTTCAACGTCATTGGAAACCATGATCTCAACTTCGAGGCCAAGGAGGATCACCTTTCCGACGAGACCTTTGAGCGGGTGTACGGTCCGCCTTATTTCTCCTTCGACTACGGCAAGGTACATTTCATCGTGCTCGACAACGTGGAATGGTTCCACGACGCAAACCGGAAGCGCAGTGCTTACCGGGGTGGTTTCGGGGAACGTCAATTGGCTTTCGTTAAGAATGACCTGCAGCGTGTGCCGAAGGAAAAACTCGTGGTCCTGATGATGCATATACCGCTTAATGGTACCAAGGATCGACAGGGCCTGTATCGCCTGATCGAGAAACGGCCCTACACCATGAGCCTTTCCGGTCACACGCACCACCAAACTCACATGTTCTTGGGGAAGGGGGATGGTTGGCAGGGAAAAAAGCCGCACCACCACATCGTCAACGTAACGGTTTCCGGTAGTTGGTGGAAGGGGGCCAAGGACGAACGCGGCATACCGCATGCCACCATGAGCGACGGGGCCCCAAACGGTTACTCCCTGATTACTTTCGACGGCCACAAGGCAACCTTCGACTTCAAGGCGGCTCGGTTTCCCGCCAGTCACCAGTTGCGGATCCACGCCCCTGTTGCGATCGATGCCAAGGACGCCAACCAGACCCAAGTTTACGTCAACGTCTTCTCCGGTTCCGAGAAGTCCACCGTTAAGTTGCGGGTAGGCAAAGGAAAGTGGTCCGAATTGAAGAAGGTGCGTGAAGTCGACCCCTACTACCTTGCCTTGCGCGAAGCGGAGATCAAGGCAAAGTCAATCGGTTTGCCGATGGTGGGAGGAACGCCATCCGATCATCTCTGGAAAGGGCCGTTGCCGGCCAAGAACCTTTTACCTGGGCCTCATTTGCTGGAAGCCGTGACCAAGGACATGTACGGTCGCGAGTTCCGGGCCACCCGCGTCTTGCGGGTTGAGTAGCTCGGCTTGAAGATTTCTTCGCCTATTGGCGTTTCACTCTTTTGGAGCCACTGTTTGATCGGAGGTGGCGATGGATGGAGCTGAAAGGTTGTCGCCCCAACCCCAATCTTCACGCAAAGTTTTTATGACCAGTTGAGCGGATTCACGCCTGTGTTTGCTTTCCAGTCGCTTGATCCATTCAAGGTATTGGGACCGAGGTGTTTGGGAACCAGCTGGATAAAAGGTAAGTACAAGATCACGGGCTATCACGGCAAGTTTTTGCGCTTTGTGCTTTGTACGATGAGTGTTTGTTTTCCATAATTGAATTTCTTTTTCCTTTTCCAGCAATTCCTCACGCATTTGGGAGATCTTTTGAGCTTGTTTGCCGGATTGCTCGAGTGCGTCGGCGGCTCGTTCCTCCTGCAACCTGGCCACTTCCAACGTTTCGTGCCACAAGGACCCGGCTTCCTTCATGCCCCATGCCACAAGCAGCAGGCCGGCGATCAGTGAGCATACTGCGTATCCTCGCCAGAAGCTCTCTCGCTTGTTGGCTTTGTTCTTGGTGGCTTCGATGTCGAGAGCGAGTTCCTCGATCCGTTCATCGTAGGGTGATTCCTTGTAGTGTGCTTTCTCAGTCATCTGTTTCCTTGGCATGGTGTTCTTTCTTTCCTCTCACCAGTCTGCGGGCCAAAGTGGTGAGGGCAGGCAGAGCCGGTGGGTCATCCTCGTCCTGAACCGTTTCCACGAAAGATTCCAATATCCAGCGATACAGGTAGGAATCCGCCTCGATGTTCATGGTTTCACCCAAGTCACGAAGGGATGCATGTAGTTCTTCGGACATGCGAACCGTTACAGTGATTGTTTTTTTGCTCACGAGCGATTGTTGGGGTTTGGGCTGTCGGGGAGAAAAGACCAAAACGTATTCAAACCCTTTCCATGGTCTTTAACGAGAACTTTTTTAACGGCTCCCGATGCGTTGCGTTGCATCTGGAATTAGTTCTTCAAAGGGTCCGTTGAGGGTAATGTTTTTCTCTTTCAACTCATCAAACTATACTCAGGTAAATTGAATGCATTTTTTTGTTGTACTCTAATGTGTTCTAATGTGACCTGGTGTAATCCTCTGCTAATGGATCGCTGTAATCCACGAGCAATGCTCGAAAAAGCCTGGGCGGGCTTGGGTTATCACCGATTTTTTTCAGGGGATTTTTTGTGCCCCCCGTCTGCATTCAGCTAAAACCGGAACAAGGTACCGAGCTTCAAGGCGGTACCGTATCCTTCGAGAGAGAACCTGCTGTCTTGGACTTCGTAGCCTTGGTTGACCACGAGGAAGAACTTTGCTCCGGGCTTGTATTCCCATTGCAGACGGCTGTTCACGCTGATTGAGTCGGAGTAGTCGTCGTACTGAATCAAGTTGGAAATGAACAGGTCGGGGTTGAAATTGATCGTCGCCGTTCCGGTGGCCACCTTGAGTTTGGTTTGCGAGGCGTTTTCCCAATCGATGGTGGATACCGAGTAATCGACACCGAAGATAAATTTCCTCCACAGCCTGAAGTCCATGCCTCCTTCGTACCTGTTCATGGGCGACTCGTACGTTGCGCCTTCGCTGATCACGAGGTGGCCGCTTACTTTTCGCTTGGAGCTGGAAACGAACGAAAGGTTGTGCGACCACCATTCGTATTTACGGGCCGTCAAGCTGGCGTCGAAGATAACGAATGATTCCCCGGGGCGATCGGTATGATGCAAGGACTCTATGGCAATGGACTCACCGCTGCTAAATACCAACCGCGCCGGTTGGAAGCGCTGCGTGGTGTCGATGAGGTTGTTTCCCGTATCGGTGTAAAACTCGAACCCGTATTCGTGTTCGCTTGTCTCCAACCAATCGAGGTCATCGTAATTGGGGTTGTAGGACAGGAAGGCGCTGTATTTGCGGAAATCGTCTCTACCTACGTAACCGAGGGCGGGATTGAAGTTGTCCGCTACCTCCGAATAGGCGCCGTACAACAAGACGTCTCGGTTCCAGAAAGCGGCGGTCGCCCCGTATGCCCCTTCCATGCCGGGGTCGTCGTCCGCGTCCGAGTAGGAGCCGAGCGCCCATGCCTTGGTTAAGAGGTTGTGTTTTCCGAGGAACTCGCCGTTGTGTCGTTGGTAATCCATTCCCAGCCCAACGCTCTTTGCATCCGATCGCGGGTCACCCAAGGTCGAGAGCAGTCCGAAGGTTGAGTCATCGCCCAAGTTCCTGCGGACACGGCCGACCAAAACGTTTCTCGGATGGTCGTCTCCCTCCAGCAAGACGTTCATGAATCCGAAATTATAGTTTTTGGCGCGTCCGGTTACCTTGGCGGCCAAGTGAATGGGTACGACTTCGCCAGCAGAGCTCAAACCGATCTTTCGGCTGTAATAGGGGCTCACTTCATCGGATGCGGAGAAATTGAAGATACCGGCATCTTCGAGGAAGAAGCCTCGCTTTTCGGGGAAGGATTGATTGAAGCGCGAGAAGTTGTACTGGCGATGGTCGGCTTCCACGTCGGCGAAATCGGTGTTCGCGCTCAACTGTACCGTGACGCTTGGGTTGAGGCGGTAGCGGAGGTCTATCCCACCGTCGAACTCGAAGTCGTCCGCTCCCGTTGTCCGATCTTCGCTGTATTTGCTGGTGACGAAGGGCATCAGGTCCAGGCCAAGTCCTTGCTGCAAGCCCTTTAGTCCTAGCAGGACGCCGGCTTCGCCCGTATTGGCCGCATCCACGCCCGGTCTTCCGTTGGCCCAATTGATGGATTCATTGGTGTTCTTGATGGAGCGGGCTAGGTTGATTCCCCAAGTCGTTGCCTTCTCATCGAAGGATATGGACTTGAAGGGAATGGCCAACTCCGCTCCCCAACCCCATTCGTGGATGGCGCACCTTGCTTTCCAAACGGTTTCCCAGTTGTCGTTTTTATTGTGCCCGTTGTCGTTGGAGAGGACTTCTAACCGCAAGCTGTTTGGGGTTACCAGAAAGATATAGCCGTTGCGCTTGTCGTGGAAGGTGTCGAGAACAAGGGCTACGAAATCATCAGAGGTCGCTTCGGATTCATTTCCGACGTTGGCCGTGATTTCCCTGGGGTTTCGATGGAAGCACCAGACGCCGAGATAAAGATTGGACTCGTCGTAGAGCACGCGGAATTCCGTGGCTTCCGAAGCCGGCACGTTGTCCTTGGGGTAGTTCTGGAACATTTCGCCTGCCGGTAGAGCCTTTTGCCAAGCTTCGTCTCCTAGGTCGCCGTCTATTTTGGGGCCGGTCTTCACGTAGGCGGCGTGAACCACTGGTGTTCCGCGGTAAGTGCCCTTGCTTTCCTGGGCGATCGGCGAGGGTTTGACACTGACCGTCACATTTTCTTCTTGCCCGAGGGCTGCCCCTAACCCCAGCGAAAGGGACAGGAAACCGGCGTGCAGCCAAGTCGAGATATGGGACTTAATAAAGTACGTGTCTATTTCCAGGTATTGTCGGACAAGGGCTTGCCGTTGGTGGTGAGGATCTGGAAGTGATGAAAGCCCGCCTTCATGCCGGAGTAGCGCCAGACGACCTTCTTGTCGCGGGTCACCTCGAAGAGTTTCACCTGGTTGCCCTTGGCATGGTAGCTGGTGATCACTGTGTTTCCATTTGGCAGGCGCTGTACACCGCAGGCATCGGCGAAGAGATTCCCTTCGATATCCTCGTTGCTCACGCTCCAGACGATTTTGCCTTCGCCATCCACCTCGATTACCCGGTTGCCGTTGGTGCAACCGATGAGGGTGTTTCCGTTTTTCAGGCGTATGGCGGTGAAGGGCCAGTCGCGTTTTCCGCGGCCACGGTCGTCGGTGGGGAAGGATTTAAGAACCTTGCCCGTTTTCGGTTCGTATTCCTTGACCGCAAAGTCGAGCAGATGAGGTGCGATGTAGTTTCCGTTGGGCAATACGCGCAGCATACGGGTCTGCATATGGGCGTTCTTCTTCTGGCAGGCGAGGGGAGTGGTCTCGAGGATTTCCCCTTTGCGGTTGATGATGATGGCTCGGGGTTGAGGGCCCAGCTCGGCCACCAGGAAACGTTCGCCTTCGAGGGGCACGACGGTGCTGACTTCTCGTTGGCCTCCCTTGTACTGAAAGAGAAACTTCTTGGTCTTGCGGTCGATTTCGACCACCCCACCGTTGGGGAACCCCTTGGTTTTGTACAGGGCCAGCAACACGTTGCCGTTGGGAAGCACCCACCCGTCGCTGGCGGGTAGATCGACACGCCACTTCACTTTGCCGTCCTCGCCCACGATGACGGTCTTGTTGGCTTTGCCCACTCCGATGAAGGAATGGGTGATTTTCTCGGCGTAGACTGAGGTTGCAATGGCAGCCAGCAGGGTGAAGGAGGCAAGCAGGGAGAGGATAGGCCGAATTTTCATGGGGAGAATGGGGTTATTTGGAGAAACTCAAGAGAATTGGACTCTCCGCACCTTGGCGAACCTTAAATTACCGCAGTTCGAGCGGGTTTGCAACCGATGGACTCTAGAATACCCAACCGATGCTCAGCTTGAAGGCGTCGCCGTTGCCATGGTCGAGCACGCCTTGGCGGTCATGAAAGTCATGCTTCCATTCCAATCGCATGTGCGTGAGGTCGTTGAGGTTCCAGTAGAACGCGGGGCCTGCGAGCAAGGTCTCCGAGCCGTCGTCCTTGTATTGGAAATCGGATTCCCAAAGGATGGCTCCGTTGCTGCCCTTGGCCTCGAACTTGTAACCTAGGTCCAACGATGACTGGGACTCGAAGGGTTTGTCCTCGCGGTAGAGCCATCCGCTCGTTCCCACAAAGAAAAACATGCGATAAGTCTCGAATTCATAAGACAACCCGAGTCCCGTGCCCCATGCGTCGTCGTAGATCTGGTATTCGTCTTCGCCGGCCAAGGGTACGCGAAGCATGGGCTTGAAGCTCCAGGAACCACTGCGGCCATCCAGGTTGAAGTACTTCTTCAGGGGCAAGGCCAAGGTAAGGTCTCCCAATCCTTGGTCGCGTTGGATCATCTTGCCTCCCGAGCCATCCGGCATTTCGCGCCTGGCATTGAGAACGTAGGGCAGCTTGGCGGTGAGACGGACTGCTCTTCTCCAGGTGTAGACACCTTCCAGGTGCAGGACGTTGACCTCTTCGCCGAACCCCTTGTTGGCCACCTCGCCGCCAAGCAGTAGATCCCGCTCCGTCCTGTGTTCCATGATGGTTTGCACACCCCAGCCGCCCGACCAACGAGGCATCATGTTCATGATCGGTTCGTCCGCCAGAAGGCCTGACGTGAAGGTCAAACTCAACAAGGCCCACGAGCCA
Source organism: Opitutia bacterium (assembly GCA_002721705.1). Classification (GTDB taxonomy): domain Bacteria; phylum Verrucomicrobiota; class Verrucomicrobiia; order Opitutales; family Seribacteraceae; genus UBA2993. The sequence goes on along the minus strand of PBLJ01000038.1, from coordinate 43,961 downwards.
ATGAAAAGCCGAGTGATCAAGGTTTTTGTTTGGGAAAGGGATGAGCCTTGAGGGTTGCGCCTTCCAGCGTGTACCACTCGATGGCGACGTATCCCGCGTCATCGATGCCTTTTTCCACTTGGGCGGGATCAATGGACTGATCTTCCTTGAGGGCTATGGTGACCAGTTGCGTCTCGGCATCCATGTCGATGCCCTTCTTGAATCTTTTCTTGTCGACGAACTTCAACTTGCTCAACTTCGAGCGCACGCCGAGCGCGCAGGAGGGGCAGCAAAGCCCCTTGACGTAGAGCAGGGCGATGCCCTCTGTTTTTTTGAGCACGACAGTAGCCGCCTTGGCCCGCACTTCCTGATTCACCTCAGGGTACTTCTTGGGGGCTGCCTGCAAGGTGAAAGACCCTGTAAGTAACAGCATTCCGATCAACCATGTCCATGCCTTTGGCATATGTTTAAATCTAGGCGCTGAAGTTCCCTTTGTCAAAACAATGCCGTTCTTTGCCTTGCAGTTTCCTCGGAGTGGGGCATGAAACCTTTTACGCGCTATTTGCGTTACTATTTTCAATTCCATGGCCCGTCATCGTTTCATTTTTACTTGGCTTGCATTCCTTGCCGCCGGGCCGGTGACCAACCTGTTCGGCCAGGAGCCTCACCTGCTTACCATTCCCAAGGTCGAGCAGGCCCCCAAGATAGACGGCAAGCTGGACGACGACTGCTGGGCCAAGGGGGCGGTGGCTAAAGACTTTCTTCAGCGGCGACCCGAAGAGGGAGAGCCAGCGACGGAAAAGACGGAGGTGCGGATTTGCCGCGACGACCGGGCCTTGTATATCGGCGCCCGCTGCTTCGATTCGCAACCGGACAAGATACGAGCTGGCGTCATGCAGCGGGACGCTCCGGTGAAAGGGGATGATTATTTCTTCATCTTGCTGGATCCTTTTCAGCGAAGNCGCGAGGGTTATTATTTCCGGACCAACCCAAACGGGGCCAAGGGCGAGGCCTTGATCAATTCNGACATGCGTCGNCCNCANATGGACTGGGACACCATCTGGGAGGTCCGGTCTAACCGCGACGAGCTNGGNTGGACNGCGGAGTTNGCGATNCCNTTNCGNAGNATTCCCTTCGATTCCACTTCCGACGAGTGGAGCATTAACTTCGGACGTTGGTTCTCGCGCAACCAGGAGCGTACCCGGTGGGTAGGCACCACTCGCAACCGCCAATGGTTCTCCCTTGAGGAAGCCGGGCGCATCAACGGTTTGCTGGGAGCGGAGTCAGGCAAGGGAATCGATTTCAAGCCGTACTTGGCGAGCAAGTGGAGTGCAGAGAATTCGGTGGACGATTACGAATTCGATGCGGGTTTCGACCTCTTCTACCGGGTGACCCCGAGTTTGACGGCAACCTTGACCTACAACACGGACTTCGCCGAGACGGAGGTGGATCAGCAGAAGATCAACTTGAGCCGTTTCCCGCTCTTCTTTCCCGAAAAGCGCGACTTTTTCCTAGAGGGATCGGAGCAGTTTTCCTTCGGGGGCATAGACAAGAGCCCGTTGGCGTTTCATTCCCGCACCATCGGCCTTTCCACCAAGGGCAAGAAAATCGACGTCGTGGGTGGAGCCAAGATCACGGGACGTCAGGGGCCCTTTGGGATCGGCATGATGGGCATGCGTCTAGACGATTACGGAGACTTGGAGGCGGACGACGTTTTCGTCGGGCGCTTCACCTACGACCTGTTTGAGGAATCAAAGGTCGGCACCATTTTCACCTATGGCGACCCGCAAGCCAATCTCGACAACCACTTGGTAGGTGTCGACTTGAACCTTCGCGACAGCGAGTGGTGGCGAGGCCAAAGCATTTCCTGGCACAGTTTCTACATGACGACTAATGACGGAACAAAAGGCACGGACGACGTCGTTGGCACTTGGTTTTCGCTTCCGAATTACCCTTTTCGCATGGGTGGGCATTGGGTGCGAACGGGCGAGGACTTCGAGCCCGCCCTGGGATTCGTCAGGCGGCGAGGCGGGCAATCTTCCTCTGTCCGGTTTGGCTACTCCTTCGATCAACCCGACAGCGCTTGGTTGGATGACCTCTCCGTCGGGGCCGAATACACCCGTTACGATCTTTTGGACGGTGGCGTGGATTCGGAGGACGTCGAGCTTAAGCTTATCGAGGCGCGTACCCTTGCGGGTGACAGTTTCGTCTTGCAGGTGGAATTCGAGCGCGAGGTCTTGACGGAAACCTTCGAGATCGTGGACGGGGTGAACTTGGCCGCCGGGGACTATCGGGGAACCGAGGTCGAACTGGAATATCAATCGAGCACCAATCGGCCCCTTTTCGGCGAACTGGAACTGGGGTACGGCGACTATTACGATGGGACCGCCTTCAAGGGGGAAGTGGGCGCGTCATGTCGTCCTTCCAAACATCTTCAGCTCAATCTCGGTGGAGGCCTTACCTCGGCCGACATGCCGGTCGGTGACTTCGATGCATGGACCGGGTCCCTCGGGATGCGCATCACGCCGACCACGCGCCTTTCCTTCAACAGCATCGTTCAGTACGACAACCAGTCCGAGCAAATCGGCGTCAACAACCGCTTTCGCTACATTCTGAAACCAGGCAGCGACCTGTTCCTGGTATTCAACAAAGGATTCGAGAAGGAACTCGATAGTTTTCGCACATTCAAGACCGAGACCATCGCCAAGCTCGGCTGGACTTTTCAGTTTTAACATGGCGCCGAAGTGACTTGCCCCGGATCGTTTTCTAGATATTTTCATTTTGTCGATTCGTTAATCATCTTTGGCCATGAATAATAAAATCCCGATTTTCGCCGCGCTCTGGGCGTTGTCCCTCATCCTGACTTATTGGTTGGCTAGTAGCGAGCAAGACAGGTTCGGTCCTGCCTCAGGAGATGACGTTTCGGAAGTCGACAAGTCTCAACCCAATTCCCGAACCGCGAGTGCCAAGCCTCCACAACGCAAGGACGAGCCTTCGCGAAAGATTAAAGCCTCCGTCCCATCGAATTCCGCTGGCGCCGTTGAGGAAGAGACTTTCGAGCGTTCCCTGACCATGAAGGAAGCGTTGGCCGCGGCCCTGCGCGGCGACGACGCGCTGACCCGCAATTTACAAATTGCCGAATTATTGGCGAATTTGACCGCGGACGACGTTCCCGCCGCCTTGGCGGCTTTTCAGGAAGCGCCTCGTGGCTTTCGCAACGACGATTATTTTCGGCTCTTCATGCATGCTTGGGCCAAGATCGACCCGGAGGCCGCGGTCACCTACGCCTATTTCGAGAAAGACGTACGCAAAGTCGCTTACGGCGGCACCATCGCCATGGCTGAATGGGCCAAGCAGGACCCCGCTGCGGCCAAGGCCTACCTCGACGAGGCGGAAGCCGATGACCGGACCAAGCGGTCCATGTTGGACGGATTGGTGCGTGGTTGGGTCGACAGTGACCTGACGGGAGCCAGTGGATACGTTCAGTCCTTGCCTGAAAGTAGAGAGCGAGGCCATTTCCTTGATATTCTCGCCCGCGAGTACGTCGAGCAGCGAGGCTTGGACGGCGCCATGGAATGGGCCAAGGGGGCCTCCGGTTCCGAGCAAGACTCCGACTTCGGGGCCAGCTTGGTTTCCAAGGTGGCTCGCGAGGTGGCCCGAAAGGATCCGCAGCAAGCGGCCAGTTGGATCGAGCAGAACATGAATTCCGACTTCATCGACAAGAGCGCCTTCCAGACCGTGGCCAATCGGCTCGCGGACAAAGACCCTCTGGCTGCGGCGGCTTGGGTGGAAAAACACTTGGATGACGAAAGAATGGACGGAGGGGCCATTTCCGAGGTGACTCGAGAATGGGCGCACCGTGACCCCGTTGCGGCTGCTGAATGGGTAGGCAAATTCATGGAGGAAAACGAAATCCGGGGCGATGCCTTGATCACCGTCAGTCGTGAGTGGGCCGAGAAGGATCCACAGGCTGCCATCGAGTGGGCATCCGCCCTCGAGCAAGACGACGTTCGCAAAAGAAGCATGGCCACGGCGGTTGAGCGGTGGAGCAGGGAGGATCTCGGGGCGGCCGGCGAATGGCTGAATACGGTCGAGCTTACCGAGTCCCACGATCCAGCGGTTCACGTTTTCGCTCAGGTGCTTTCAAGGGAAGACCCCAAAACTGCTTTCGCGTGGGCCCAATCCATTCAGGACGAAGAGTTTCGGGAGCGAAGCACCATCGAGGTCGCCCGCACGTGGTATCGCCAAGATGCCGAGACGATCAAGGAATGGCTCCCTGACAGCGGATTGACCGAGGAACAGCAGAAAGCGGTCACCAATCCTCCTCGTAGGGATTGGGGTCGCGGTGGTTCTCGAGGCGGCGGCGGGCGCGGCCCCGGAAGCGGTGGCGGGCGACCCCAGCGCTAAGCTCTTTCCCTCTTTTCTATCTTTGGCGAAGCATCGGCGCTAGACCTAAACGCCTTTCTTCCTCTAGGCTTTTGATTCCATTCATTTCCCCAACCTTCTTATGAAAACAATCCAGCTTGTATGCTTGGCGGTTTTTGCCGCTGTCGGTTTCACGTCTGCCCAGAACAAAGAGTTCGGCAAATACGCCATGTTCGAGAAGACCGCGAAGCGGCCAGAATCGGCCGATCCTGTCACGACCAAGCTGCCGCTGAAGCTGGAAAAGGGAACCCGCATCGGCCTCGTCGGCAACACTTTGTTCGACCGCATGCATGAATTCGGGCACCTCGAGACTCTCATCCAACAGGCTCATCCCGGCCAGGAACTTGTCGTCCGCAACTTTTCCTGGGCGGCGGACGAGGTGGACCTGCAACCTCGTCCCGCCAACTTCGCGAATGCCGACCAGCATCTCACCGCCATGCAGGCCGACGTCGTGCTGGCCGCCTTCGGGTACAACGAGTCCTTTGCCGGCAAGGAGGGTTTGCCCGCCTTTCGCGAGCGCCTCACGAAATACTTGGAGAGCGTCAAGGCCAAGGCCTACAACGGCAAGGCGGCGGCCCGCGTCGCGCTGGTTTCACCCATTGCCAACGAAAACGTAAAAGGGGTGGACGCGGCGGATCGAAACAACGCCAACATCCAAGCCTATCTCAAGGTGATGAAGGAAGTTGCGGCTGAGCAAAAGGTAGGATTCGTGGATGCCTTCACTGCCACCAAGAAAGCCATGGCTTCACCCGGAACCGACCTCACCATGAACGGGGCGCATCTGAATGAAAAGGGTTACCAGCTGTTCGCTTCCACCGTGTTCAAGCAGCTCTTCGGGAAGGACTCACCCAAGCTGGACGAGAAGTTGAGGGCTGAGGTGGTGGAGAAGAATCGCCAGCACTTCTTTCGCTACCGACCGCTCAATACTTTCTATTACACGGGCGGTCGCAACCGAAGTTACGGCTACTTGGACTTCCTCCCCGCCATGCGGAACTTCGATCTCATGACGGCCAATCGCGACAATCGCATCCACGCCCTTGCCCAAGGCCAAAAGGTGCCTGCCAAGATAGACGACTCCAACGTTCCGGAGATGCCTAAGACTCCACAGTCGCGAGGGGCCAACAAGTGGTTGACGCCGAAACAGGAACGCGAAGCCTTCAAGGTGGATCCACGTTTCGAGGTCACTCTTTTCGCCAGCGAGGAGCAATTTCCCGACATTGCCTGTCCCATTCAGATGCGATGGGACTCCCAGGGACGCATGTGGGTCAGCTGCTCCACCACCTACCCGCACGTTTATCCCGGACGCGCCCCCAACGACAAGATCGTCATCCTCGAGGACCTCGACGGCGACGGCAAGGCGGACAAATCGACCGTCTGGGCGGACGACCTGAACGTTCCGCTTTCCTTCGAGTTTGGCGATGGCGGAGTCTACGTTTCGGAGGAACCCCACATGACCTTCCTCAAGGACACCAACGGCGACGGCAAGGCGGACCATAGGGAGACCGTGCTGACCGGGTTCGGTTGCGAGGATTCCCACCACGCCTTGCACGATTTCGCATGGACGCCGGACGGTGACCTTATCTTTCGCGAATCGATTTTCCACCACACTCAGGTCGAAACTCCTTACGGGCCCGTCCGCCAACAGAACAGCGGCTGGTTTGCCTGGGAACCGAAGCTGCATCGCCTTACCTCTTTCGGTACCCATGCCAGCACCAACCCCTGGGGCGTTACCTTCGACGACTGGGGACAGCACGTGGCGAGCTACCCGATCTTCGCATCCGCCCACCATGCCTTGGATCCTCCCTATCCCGAACAACACCCGCGCCCCTCCGGCCTACAGGCGTACTCGGGCGTTTGCGGACAGGAATTCATAGATTTTCCCAATTGGCCCGAGGAATTGCAGGGTAGCATGGTCAAGGTGCGCTACAAGTCGACCAACCGGGTGGAGCTCCTGCAATGGAACGAAGGGGAGTTTGGTTACGATGAGAAGTACGTCAGCGACATCATCTTCTCGACCAACCTGAGTTTCATTCCGGTCGATCTTCGCTACGGCCCCCGTGGTGGTATGTACGTTTGCGACTGGTACAACCCGGTCAAGGGCCACGCCCAGTATTCCTTGCGCGACGAGCGGCGCGACCGAAAATCCGGCAGGATCTGGAGAATCTTTCCCAAGGGTGCCAAGCCGCAGGATCCGCCGAAGATCGCAGGAGCCAGTATTGCCGAACTCTTGGAAATTCTCAAGCGCCGGGAGTACCGTTACCGCTACTGGGCCAAGCGCGAACTGCGGGAAAGGAAACCGGCGGAGGTCAAGGCCGCCCTCGACAAGTGGGTCGCCAAGCTCGATCCCAAGGACGAACGTTTCCGGCACCATCAAGTCGAGGCCATCTGGGCTTATCGAAACGTCGAGCAAGCCAACTTGCCTTTGCTGCGGGAAGTGCTCGCCTGCGACAACCACAACGCCCGAGCCGCGGCCGCCCGCCAATTGCGTCATTGGCATGGGTTGGCCAAGGATGGGGACGATCTCTTGGCCAAGGCCGGACAGGATGAGAACGGGCTTGTTCGGATGGAGGCTGCCATTGCCTGCAGCTACGTTGGCACGAAGGAAGCCTTCGAGGTGTTGGCGGACGTCACCCAGTTACCCAGCGACAGGCATTTGGCGTATGCGATCAAGACATCCCTAGGCTCCGCCCCCATGAGGAAATTCTGGGACAAGGACACTGTCGAAAAGACGAACCCGCAAGTGCATGGTTTCCTGTTCAAGCAGAAGGCTGCGGATGCCAAGGCGGAGAAAACCCAGCGAGACAAGAAATTCGACCGCCAGAAAAACCTGCTCAAGGTGAAGCTTACCTGCGTCAAGGAAAGGATGCTCTTTTCCGCCATGTACGTATTGAAACCGAACTTGAGCGAGTACAAGGAGGCCTTCGGTGAAATTCCGGCCAAGCCGAACCAACCGATTCGCATCGAGTTCGACAACCCGGACGCCACGCCCCATAACTTCGTCCTCGTCCAGCCCGGTTGCCTCGAGGAAGTTGGGTTGGCGGCGAACGAGATGGCAAAGGATCCCGAAGCCGCCAAAAGCGGTCAATTCATTCCCAAATCGAAGAAAATCATCGTTCATACCAAGATGCTCAAGCAAGGTGAGAAGGAAACCCTTCGCTTCAAGGCCCCGCGCAAGCCCGGCAGGTATCCCTACCTTTGCAGCTTTCCGGGACACTGGACCATCATGAAGGGCGTGCTCGTTGTCAAGTAGAGCAAGTCGTCATGGGAAAACTGCTCTTTCTGTTCTTGTTGGGTTCCGTGGCCTATGCCGCCGAGCGTCCCAACGTCATCGTGATATACACTGATGACCAAGGCTATGGCGATGCCTCATGTTTAAACCCTAAGTCCAAGTTCAAGACCCCCAATCTCGATCGTTTGGCTCGCGAGGGCATGACCTTCACCGACGGGCATTGCTCCGACACCGTGTGCACGCCCTCGCGCTACGGATTGCTCACCGGCAGGTATTCCTGGCGCACGACCCTGAAGAGAGGAGTATTCGGGGCTGAGAAGGAATGCTTGATCAAGGATGGTCGTGTCACGCTCGCTTCCTTGCTGCGCGACAATGGGTACGCCACGGCGATGGTGGGGAAGTGGCATCTGGGGATGGATTTTCCAGGGACGAAGGGAAATCGCGACTGGACGCAACCGGTCAAGGATATGCCGCTGGACAAGGGGTTCGACTATTTCTGGGGAATTCCCGCTTCCATGAACTACGGTGTGCTTGCTTGGTTCGAGGGGCGATACGCAAAGGTTCCTCCCACTCTCTTTACGTCCAAGAAACCGAGTAAGATCGCGATTCAGGATTACCGCATCATGCCGCCTTACCAAAAGACCGCCAAGGAGGCGCCCAATCCCGAGGAGTCCGGTGGTAGGAAAATGAACCTGAAGTCGAAGGGACTCGAGGTGGCTCCCGACTTCGTCGACGTGGAATGCCTCGACCGTTTCACCACGAAAGCGATCGAGTGGATGGAAGGCAAAGCCGACGCGGCGCGCAAGGGGAAGCCTTTCTTTCTTTATTTGCCCTACACCTCACCGCACAAGCCCGTCATCCCGATCAAAAAGTTTCTCGGCAAGTCGAAGGCGGGCGCCTACGGGGACTTCATGATGGAAACCGATTGGCACGTCGGGCGTATCCTGAAATTTCTCGATGACCAGAAATTAGCAGATGACACCTTGGTTGTTTTTACCAGCGACAACGGTCCCGAGAAAACCTGGTCCAAGCGAGCCGAGCTCCACCAGCACCAATCCAACGGAATCTATCGCGAGGGGAAACGATCCATCTACGAGGGTGGTCACCGCGTGCCCTTTTTTATTCGTTGGCCGGCCAAGGTGAAGGCCGGTTCCACTTGGGACGAACCCGTTTGCCAAACCGATTTGCTGGCCACCTTTGCGGAGATGGTGGGGGCCAAGCTTCCTCCCGACGCGGGGGAGGACAGCGATAGTTTCTACATGGATTTGCTTGGACGGAAACGGGGTATTGCTCGCCTGCCCATGATCCATCATTCCTCCAGCGGGCGGTTCGCCATCCGCGACGGTCAATGGAAGCTCGTCATGCCTCATGGGAAAAGCCGATCCGAGCTCTATGACTTGTCGACGGACCCATCCGAAAAGAAGGATCTGGCCAAGGCCCATCCCGAGATCGTCAATCGTCTTTTCGAAAACATGAAGCGCATCGTTCTACAGGGTCGGTCCACGCCCGGGCCAAAGCAATCCAACGATACTCCCTTGTGGCCAGACGTCGGTTGGGTCAAGGGCGAGCCGAAGAAGCGAAAATAATACTACGACCTCTCGTCTTGCGGATTGGCGATCCGTCTTGCAAGTTGTGACTGTACGTCCGTTTATTGAAATACCGACTCTTACGAATGATCATTGCACGCTACTTTTTTCTTAGCTTCTTTATACTCGCGACGCTTGATGGTAAGGAAAAAGTCGATGACGGACGTTTGCTCTGGTCGTTTGAATCCGGAGGCATGGTCCGCTCGTCTCCCGCAGTGGGCTTGGATGGGACCGTCTACGTCGGGTCGAACGACCAAAAGGTATATGCCTTGAATGGAAAGACCGGGGGGAAGCAATGGGAATTCGCGACCGGGGGCGACGTGCAGTCCTCTCCCACCTTGGGTCCCGACGACACGGTGTACGTCGGTTCGGAGGACAAGAAACTGTATGCCTTGGATGGAGTCACCGGAAAGAAGAAATGGGAATTCGTAACCGAGGAACGCGTTTTTTCCTCACCCGCCATCGGCAAGAAAGGCTGGGTGTACTTTGGCTCATTGGACAACAAGGTGTACGCCTTGGATGGGTTCACTGGTGAAAAGAAATGGGAATTTTCCCTGGGTGGGGACGTCGGTTCTTCTCCGGCTCTTGCTCGAGACGGGACGGTTTACGTCGGATCCCTGAACAACAAACTGTATGCCCTGGATGGCGTCACGGGTAAAAAGAAATGGGAATACCCCGCTGGCGGTCGCATCGGTTCTTCCCCTGCGATCAGCGTGGACGGTACGGTCTACGTAGGTTCCGACGACGACAAGGTGCACGCCGTGGATGCCAAGACCGGTAAGGCCAAATGGTTCTTCGCCACGGGAGGGGACGTCGAGTCTTCTCCCGCGATTGGACCCGAGGGTACGGTCTACGTTGGATCGGAAAGCAAGATGGTCTATGCCTTGGATGGGCGTACCGGGGCCAAGTTGTGGAGTTTCAAGACAGGTTTGGCCGTACGTTCCTCACCCGCCATCGGTGCGGATGGCGTGCTTTACGTCGGCTCGGAAGACAAGAAACTGTACGCCTTGGACCTCAAGACGGGAAAGATGCGCTGGGCCTTCGAAACCAAGGGCAAAATAGACTCCTCCCCGGTGATCGGGAAAAACGGCATCCTCTACGTTGGGTCTTCGGACAAGAAGGTCTATGCCTTGCGCTGCGACAGTTCCGGTTTGGCGCCCAGCGCTTGGCCTTGCTTCGGCCAAAACTCCATACGATCGAGGCACCTCGACTTCTCACGAATAAAGTTCCCTTTTCTTAATCTCGGGGATTGAGCTGGCGGCGCCGGTTCCACTAGGCTTACCCACGAAACTTTTCCCCGCCCTAGTCGTTTTATCGCGAACCGGTCCTTTTCATCTCCCTATTCATCGCTCCAAACATGAAAACGTTTTCTCTCCTATCACTGTTTCTCTTCTGTTTACTAGGGGCGGTTTCCGCCAAGCGGCCCAACGTCGTGCTCATCATGGCCGACGACCTTGGGTTCGCTGATCTAGGTTGCTACGGTTCCGAGATCGAGACACCCAACCTCGATGCCTTGGCGGCGAACGGTTTGCGCTTCTCCCAGTTCTACAATACCGCGAAGTGCCATTCCTCTCGTGTATCCTTGCTCACCGGCCTCTATTGCAACCAAGCGGGAAGCAACAGCCTGAGCCGCGGCGCCACCATCGCGGAAGTGTTGGGTTCGGCTGGTTATTCCACCAATATGGTGGGAAAGTGGCACTTGAGCAAGCAGCCCACCGACTTCGGGTTCGACCGCTACTGGGGCCACCTTTCGGGCGCCACCAATTTCTTTACTGGAGACAACTCTTTCCGCCTCAATGGCGAGGATTGGAAAGTGCCGGCCACCCTTAATGGAAGGCCCTTCTACGTCACCCATGCGATCATGGACTACGGCCTGAAATTCCTCGACGAGGCCACCCGCAAGGACGATCCCTTCCTCCTCTACGTCGCCTTCAATGCTCCGCACTACCCGCTTCACGCCCCCGAGAAGGACGTCGAAAAGTACGATGGCCGTTATGACTTGGGTTGGGACAAGATGCGCGTCGAACGGTACCAGCGGCAACTGAAGTCCGGACTAATCCCCGCCAAGTACAAGCTCAGCCCTCGCCCCGCTCATATCCCCGCGTGGGATACCTTGTCCAAGGAGGAGAGACAGTGGGAATCCGACCGTATGGAGGTGTTTGCCGCCATGGTCGATCTCTTGGATGAAAACGTGGGTCGATTGGTCGACTACCTGAAGAAGAAAGACCTGCTCGACGACACCCTTATCCTGTTTTGCGCCGACAACGGCGCTTGTCCTTTCGAGCGCACCAGAGGTCGCGAGCTCAAACCATGGGATCCGAAGTCTTACTGGACTTACGACGCCTCCTGGGCCCACGTCGGGAACACACCCTTCCGCCTGTACAAGCAGAACCAGCACGAGGGCGGCATTTCCTCGCCGCTCATCGTTCATTGGCCTGAGGGACTGAAGACGGAACCAGGATCAATCACCCGGCAACCTGGTCACCTGATCGATTTCATGGCTACCTTCGTCGACTTGGGCAAAGCCAAGTATCCCAAGCAGGTAGGGGAGCGAAAGGTCGATCCTTTGCAGGGTAAATCCCTCGCTCCCATCTTCGCCGGCAAAACGCGTGATCCTCACGATACCTTGTACTTCAATTTCGGTACCGACCGGGCCTTGCGCCAAGGAGACTGGAAACTGGTATCCGCCAAGTTGGGCCGCTGGGAATTGTTCGACTTGGGCAAGGACCGCACGGAGACCAATGACTTGTCGGGCAAGCATCCCGAACGTGTGAAAACGATGGCCAAGGAATGGTTCCGCATCGCCAAGGAGCTTTGTCGTGAGAATGGCAAGAGACTCACTCCTCCGGGAAACAAGCTAAAGGAGCTGAATTTTCGCAAGAGCCCGGGTTCCGGCAAGAAACGAAAGAAGGAGAAAAAGTGAGGGCAGGACTTTTATTCGCCTTGGCCTTGGCTTTGAGCGCTTGCGCCTGGGCCGCTCCCAAGAAGCCCAACGTCATCGTCTTCCTGGTCGACGATTACGACAAATACGAGACCAGCGTGTATGGCGGCAAGGTACTCACACCCAACCTGGACCGCATGGCTCGCGAGGGCATGACCTTTCTCAACGCTCACGTCACCAGTACCGTTTGCACACCTTCCCGCTATACCTTTCTCACGGGACGCTATGCAGGCTCTTCCTATTGCGAAGAGTACCAAGAGCTGTTCCCCAAGGGCACGCAGGCCTTGCCCGGGTTCAACGTAGAATTGGAAGAGGACAACATGAACGTCGGTGCCGTTTTCGCGAAGAACGGTTATGCCGCGGGTTTCGTGGGCAAGTATCACGTCGGACCTGAGCCCGGAGACGCGGCGGCCCGTCGAGCCGGCATGAAGGAGGATCCCAAGAAAGTTCCCTTTTCCGAAGAGGTGAACCGCTTGAAGTTCACGAACGAGAAGGTTGCTCGCAAGATGATCATGGAGCGTGGTTTCACGTGGGCGAAGAATATTTACTGGAACAACACCAAGGCGCCTTTCCAGATGCACAACCCCGAGTGGACCATCGCGGCGGCGCTTGACTTCCTCGAGGAGCACAAGAACAAGCCCTTCTATCTCCATTACTGCACGACCTTGCTGCACGGGCCCAACGGGCAATGGTTCAAGTCGCTCGATTTCCCCAAGGTGACGGGGGAGGGGATGATCGAAAAAGAGCTGGGGGTTATGCCTCCTCGCGAGACCGTTATGGAACGCATTCGCAAGGCGGGCCTGACAGAGAACGAGGCGGGTTATCTTTGGATGGATGATTCCCTCGGCTTGATCCTGGACAAGCTGGACGAACTGGGTATTGCCGAAAACACCCTGGTTCTCTTCACCGCCGATCATGGGTCCGCCAACAAGGGATCACTCTACAAGGACCGCGGAACCGAGGTGCCTTGCATCATGCGGTGGCCCGCCGGAATGAAGAAAGGAGTTCGTTGCGAGGAGCTTTTGCAAAACACCGATTTCGTTCCCACTTGGTTCGACCTCGCTGGCATCCAACCACCGAAAAATTATAAAATCGACGGCGTCTCGCTTAAATCACTTTTCAAGAAACCCAATTTTCCCGTTCGCCCCTACGTCTATTCCGAGATGGGAGTCGCCCGCTCCATAAAGACCAAGCGCTTCAGTTATCTGACCCTTCGCTACACCAAGGACCAAGTGGCTGGGCTCAGGGCAGGGGAGCGTAAGTTCCTCCGTGAGGTCTCGGGTTTAAGCGGTGGCGTCTCCCGCGCCATCCTCTCCAAGGAGCATGCTCTTGCCTACGACCAACTCTACGACTTGCAAAACGATCCCGAGACCCGCAACAACCTCTCCGGCCAGAAAAAGCATGCGCCTACCCTCGAGGCCATGCAATCGAGCCTTGCCGCCGAACTGGCGAGGTTTCCCGATCATCCTTACGGTGAGTTTTTGCCCGGAGGCAATGCTCTCCCGGGTTCCGGTTACGACGACGTCTTCGAAATCGTCCGTCGGTACGTCGAGCAGGAAAAGAAAAAAGGCAAAAAGAAGTAGCTATCCGCCGCCCCACGCCGCAGTTTTGCGCCAAGGTGGGTTTTCCTGCTCCGCGACGAAAATAACATGAGGCCAACTTCGCGTTTATCTGTAACCTGAGAAATAAATAAAGAAAAGACTTGCATATTTAGTGTAAATACATAAAGTTGTATTCACTTTCGGAAATGAAGTCGGTCGTACAGTTCCTCCTTTCAGCCCTTTTCCTAATTGCGCAAGGGGTCTCATTCGCCGAACAAGCCAAGACTGCCAAATCCTACGATCCTCGTAAATTACCCATGATGCAGGATGCCATCGAGCGCATCAATGGGGCAGTAGCCAGAAGGCTCACGAAGGAAGGCATTCCTTACAACGTACGTTTGAACGACCATGTTTTCCTTCGCCGGATCTATCTCGACCTTGCGGGCACGATACCTACGCACGACCAAATTCAGACCTTTGTTCGCAGCGGCGATCCCTACAAGCGTACGCGGTTGATCAACGAACTCTTGGCCTCGGAAGATTTCGTCAGCCACACCTATAATTATTTCGCGGATTTACTTCGTATTCAGTCCACCGTTCCCGGAGAAGCAGTTCGACTCGATGCCTTCAGTTATTGGCTGAAGGATTCCATTCGCCAGAACAAGCCGTACGCTTGGATCGTTCAGGAAATGATTTCGGCTACCGGCAGCATAGAGGAGAACCCTGCTGCCGGTTATCACTTGAGGGACACCGGCATGAAGCTGGATCACGTGTCCTTCATGACCAAAATTTTCATTTCCAAGGACATTACCTGCGCCCAATGCCATGACCATCCTTTCGAGGATTGGACGCAAATGGATTATTATTCCTTGGCTGCCTTTCTTGGCGAAATGGAAACCAAGGGTAAAAAGAAACCTTCCAATCGCACAGGAAACAAGAACAAGACAGTCCGTGTTTCCTATACCCCGGAGCAGCTCACAATGCGACGTTTTCTGAGAAGCTGGAAATTCGAGGTTGCTCTGGCCAAGAAGCAAGGAGTCAGCTACGTTCGTGAAAAAGCCAAGGTTCAGAAAGATGCTCGGGCCATGCGGGATGCTTTCGATGGCTTGATCACCGATAGTCCCTACAGCGTGCGGGATTCCAAGGGCCTTTCTCTCAAGTTGCCCGATGATTACCAATATGAGGACGCCGATCCCGGTGACGAGGTGAAGCCGAAGGTGTTGCTTGGCACGGTATATTCAAAATCTCGTTCCATGCCCAAGCGAGAGCAGCTGGCCAACTGGATAGCGAATACCAAGAATCGTTGGTTTGCCCTGACCATTGCCAATCGCATGTGGGCCCGCTTCTTTGGCCGTGGGGTAGCCGAACCCCTTCACGACGTGGCGATCGATGACGTTCCAAACCCCGAGTTATTGAAAGTCATTTCCGACGTCATGCAGGATTTGGATTACGACTTGAAGGCATTTTCCTGGGTTCTTACCCACACCGACGCCTACAACCGTCTGGCCACTCAAGTCACCGTGCCGGTGAAGCAGGATTATCATTTCCCAGGTCCTTTGCTTCGCCGCATGTCTGCCGAGCAGGTCTGGGATTCCTTCGTCACGCTGATGGTTGATAATCCCCTTCGTTATCGAACCGCCGGAGGGCTTAGCCTGAAGGCCGTCAGCAACCAAGACGAAGCCATTTCCTTCGTACAGGAACTCGTCGAAAAAAAGGGGGTTAAGGTGAGGAAGGGCCAAAGCTTGAAGCCGAGGCTCGTGCTGCTCGATTCCGAAACTGGTGAAACCGTGTTTCGGGGCGACGAGGCGCTGGATGCCACGGATGCTCCTTCCATGCAAAGAATCACTACTGGTAGTGGCAAGGAGAAGCTGATCTTGGTACGGGCATCCGAACTGGAGCAACCTTCCCCCCCAGGCCATTTTCTTCGCAGGTTCGGCCAGTCCGAACGGACCTTTGTGGTTGGTGCCTCGAATCTTGCGGGTTCCGTGCCGCAGGTCATGGAGTTGATGAACGGATTCGCCACCGAGGCCATCATTCGACCCGACTCGATGTTGTTCCGCAAGATCAAGAACGAGACCAATACCTTCAAGAGGGCGGAGATTGCTTTTCTAAGCATACTTGGCCGCGAGGCCACGAAATCCGAACGTGTTTTGCTCCTCAAGCAGTTGCATGGAGGCAAAGACCAGGACATGGGCGACCTGATATGGGCGCTCATCAATACACCGGAATTCTTCTTTGTAAAATAGCCTACACTCAACCTTCCACAGCCATGCAAGACATCGCCCGCCAACTCGACGAATCCTCCCGACGTTCCTTTCTGGCCTATGCGGCCAAGTCCACTCTCGGCGTCAGCCTGCTGCCCGCCTTCCTCCAGGGCGTTCTGGGCAAAGGGCCGGCCGCCGGGATGGCCATGGGAAAGAAAGCCCTCTGCGACAACGTCATACTACTCTATATGCGCGGCGGCATGAGCCAAGTGGACACTTTCGATCCCAAGACCGATGCCGAGATCAAAGGATCCACCAACCCCATCAACACCTCCGCCGACGGTCTGCAATTCGCCAATACCTTGCCCAAGCTCGCCGCCCTCGGCGATTATATCTCCGTCATTCGTTCCATGACCCAACGAACGGGGTCTCATTCCCAAGCCACTTACGCCATGCACACCGGTTATAAGGAACGCCCCGGTATGTCCCACCCCCAACTCGGCTCTTGGGCCCAACACTTTCTCGGCAAATCCCATGCCGTTTTGCCTTCCAGCGTAGTCATTTCAGGGGGAAACCCCGGGCCCGGTTTTCTTCCTCCCGACCACAGTCCCTTGCCGATTGGAGATCCCCGCAAGGGAATCAAGGAAATGTTGCCTAAAATTGACAATAAGCGGTTGGACAAAAGGGTGCAATTGTCACGTCAATTCGCTTCCACCTTCGAGCATTATTTCCCTCACGACGAAGTGAAGGCTTATTCCGATTTCTACGACCAAACGGTGAAATTCTTTTCCGGCGAGGCTTCCGAGCCATTCGACATCAGCAAGGAACCCGGCAACATGAGGAACCTGTACGGCAACAATCCTTTCGGACAGGGTTGTCTCCTCGCCCGACGCTTAGTCGAGCGCGGAGTGCGTTACGTGGAGGTCAAATCTCGTCGCAGTTGGGATTCCATGCACGGCGGAGCAGGCCAGCTTCCTGGCCTCGCCAACGAACTCGACAACACCATGTCCGCGCTGCTCACCGACCTTCGCGATCGTGGCATGCTGGAACGTACCATGGTGGTCGTCACGACCGAATTCGGACGCACCTCCAAGGTCAAGAGCAACGGCGGTCGCGACCATCATCCCAATGGTTTTTCCTGCGCCCTCGCAGGAGGTGGCATCAAGGGCGGGCAGGCCATCGGCATGACCGACGACAAAGGGCGCAATCCCGATCCCGCGTACCTCCCCAAGGATCTCCATGCCACCGTCGCCACGGCTCTCGGCATGGACGTCGAGGACCGTTACCACCCCAAGGGAGCCGGTCGCCCCTCTTTCGTCGGTGGTCGCGGCAAGCCCATCATGGACTTGCTGGCTTAGGAGACTGCCCCGGAGAGCCCGAATAATTCGTTCAGCGTGTTCTGTCGGCGTCCTCTTTAGCAGGTGTATGAAGGGCAGGCTCGCCTGATAGCCGACATCTCGTTGACCTCTTCATCTCGGGAGATAAGATCTTCCTCTTTGGAACGGCCACTTTTTTCAGCATCCCGAAGCTGAATTTGCTCGTCTTTGCCGCGTTCTCGCAGCACTTTCTGGATAAAGCTCAGACCAAGGAAGAACCCCCCACTGAACCCCTTTCACCCAACCCATTCACGATATGAGAAAGTATTTTATCATTCTTTTGGCATTCGCATGTCTGCCCATTGGGCTGTCTCTTGCAGCGGCCGACAAGGCCAAGGTAGTCTTCATTTCGGGGAAACCGAGCCACGGACGGATGAAGCACGAGCACCGGGCGGGCAACATGATCCTGGCCAAGGCCTTGAATGAATCGAAACTGGGCGTGGAGACTGTCCTCGTCCCTCACTACGGTTACCCCAAGGACAAGACCGTTTTCGAGGGAGCATCCAGCGTGGTGATCTTTTGCAGCGGGCATGGTGGCCACGTGCTCAACCCGAACTTGAAGGAATTTGATTCCCTCATGAAGAAAGGTGTCGGTGTGGTCATGATCCATTGGGCGACCGAGGCGGTAAAGGGGGAACCGGGTAAAAAATTTCTCGAATGGATGGGCGGTTTCTGCGACCTCAACTGGTCGGTCAATCCACATTGGACTCCCACCTTCAAGGCGATCAAGCATCCCATCTGGAACGGGGTGAAGCCATTCACCATCAATGACGAGTGGTATTATCACATGCGTTTCGTGGACAAGCTCAAGGGAGTCACCCCGATTCTCACTGATTTGCCGCCTCCCGAAACACTCAGGCGTCGAGATGGAGCTCGCAGTGGTAATCCTGCCGTCCGCAAGGCGGTCGCAAATGGCGAGAGCCAGCACGTGGCATGGGCCTACGAACGCGAAGATGGTGGCCGTGGATTCGGTTTCACGGGAGGACACGAGCACAAGAACTGGAAGGACGACAACTACCGAACCATCATGCTCAACGCCATCCTTTGGACTGCTAAGGTGGAAATTCCCAAAGAGGGCGTTCCATCGTCGAAGCTCACGGACGAGGACATCAAGGTAAACTTGGATTGATGCCTCGACTCCTGTCCCGGAAAAGAGGATAAGGAATCCTTTTGCCATGAACCTAGATATTTACAACGGCGTCATTCCCGCCCTGATGACTCCCTGCTTGCAGTCCCGCGAGCCGAATTACGAGGCTTTGGTCGACAAGGGTTGCCAAATGGTTGAACATGGCATGTCGGCGGTCGTTTACTGCGGTTCCATGGGTGACTGGCCTTTGCTGACCGACGAGCAACGTCAAACCGGTGTGTCCCTGCTGGTGGCCGCCGGCGTACCCGTAATCGTTGGAACCGGAGCCCAGAACCCGAAGCAGGCAGCGGCCCATGCCGCCCATGCCAAGCAAGTGGGAGCCAGTGGGTTGATGGTCATTCCGCGAGTGCTTTCACGAGGCACTTCCTCTGCAGCGCAACGCGATCACTTTGCAGGTATCTTGGAAGCGGCAGGAGGCTTGCCCTCCATTATCTACAACAGCCCCTACTACGGTTTCGAGACCAAGGCGGAGCTTTTCTTCGACTTGCGTGAGGAATTCCCACATTTGGTCGGCTTCAAGGAGTTCGGTGGAGCCGATTCACTTACTTATGCCGCCGAGCACATCACGAGCGCCGACGACAACGTCGCCTTGTTGGCGGGGGTGGACACGCAGGTTTTTCACGGGGTGGTCAACTGCGGAGCCATTGGAGCCATCACCGGGATTGGCAACGTCTTGCCGAAAGAGATCATCCATTACGTCGGGCTATGCAAGAAAGCGGCAGCAGCCGACGTCGAGGCGCGCCGCTTCGCCAAGGAAATGGAACAGGCTCTGGTTGTCTTGTCTAGCTTCGACGAGGGGCCCGACCTGGTGCTTTACTACAAGTATCTTCTCACCTTGAAAGGCGATTCCGCATACGAGCTCCATTTCAATGAAACAGATGAGCTCAGTCCCAGCCAAAAGGGATACGCCAAGGACCAACTGGAACTCTTCACTTCATGGTGGAACGCTTGGCCGGGCAAGGACAGCGCCGTTGACTGAAGACCCGACCCGATCGCTTTTGCTTCGATGAATCCAGTCCGGACTGCGGAGCTCAGTAACTTGGAGGCAATCCCGTCGCCCGCGTTGTTGATCATTCCTGATCGAGTCGAGGCCAACGTGGATCGAATGCTCGCGATGGTGGGCGGCGACGCAACGCGGCTGCGCCCGCACGTCAAGACTCACAAGATGGCGGAAGTGCTGCGTTTGCAGGTTGCCAAGGGAATCGCTCAATTCAAGTGCGCCACCATCGCCGAGGCAGAGATGACGGCGATGGCAGGGGGGGCGCGACGTCTTGTTGGCTCACCAGCCGGTCGGCCCCAACGTGGATCGTTTTCTACAGTTGCAGGATCGTTTTTCGGAGGTGGCTTTTTCGGCCACGGTGGATTCGCCGGCGATAGCGGATGCGTTTGAGGGAAGGGGACAATCGTCGCGTCTTTTCGTAGACGTTGACTGTGGGATGGATCGCACCGGGATCGAACCGGGAGGGGAGGCCTTGGCCTTGTGTCGGCGGATCGCGGAATCGGACCGCTTGGAGTTCGCGGGTCTGCATGCCTACGACGGGCACTTACACCAACCCGACTTGTACGATCGAAGCGACGCCCATGCCGCCGCCATCGAGTCATGGTCCGATCTCCTGAAATCCCTCGAGAGGGAAAACCTTGCTCCCGCTTCCATCGTGGTCGGTGGAAGCCCCGAATGCGGAAGACTTCGCGGTCGGTGATGCCCTCTTGGCCGTTCCGTGGCACGTTTGCCCGACCGTAGCCCTGCACTCTCAAGCCTACTTGCTTCATGATGGGCGAGTTACTGGCGAGAGATGGCAGGTTGTGGCTCGAAATCGATCCTTATCGATTTGATGAAGGGGCTTTTCCGGATGATGCGCAACTTTTAGCTTCGCGTGCGCGTTAGATGGATTACTTATACGAATTAAATGTTCGCATGGTTCTCTTTCAGACTTTGATATAGTGAAAAACCCAAACCATTGAAGATCATGAAACAAAAGACGTTTAACTGCCCACTATCCTTTTTCACCGCCTTGGTAACTGCAGTTTTCCTGTTGCCTATGCTGGCCAGCGCTCAGGATCGCGACGACAAGCCACGTCCTCGTCCTCCATCCGACAGACCCCAAGGAGATCGACCGTCTGGTCAGGCGCGCCCCCAAGGTGGGCAACCTCGTGGCGATTACTTCCTGATGCGCTTCCGTAGCATTCTGACCGAAGAGCAGGGCCAATCCTTGCGTGAAAGCATAGAGGCCACTCGCGAAGCGATGGGCGAGTTGGGTAAGAAGATTCTCGAGAAGCGTCGTGGTATGATGGCTCTGATCTTGGCTCAACCGGTCGACAAGAAGGCGATTCGGGCGGCATTCAAGGAGTTGGCCAAGATGGAATCCGAAATCGCCATTATGCGGGCCGAGATGATCGCTGCCATAAAGCCTCCCTTGAGCGAGGAGCAAATGGAAAAGCTGAAGCAGCCGCCCCGGCGTCCGCAGGGACGTCCGCAGCAAGCGCGTCCGCAGCCGGGAAACCGTCCCTCTCCGGACCGTCCCACTCGCCCGCAGCGCCCTCCGGCCGAACGGCCTTCGCTCAACGACTTGATCAAGCGCGGTGATGGTGGCGGAGGCGATCGCCCTCCCCGCGACCGTGTGCCTCCTCGTCCACCACGCGAACCGAAACCCGAGTAAGACAATGCTCAAGCCGCTGCCATCTTCCCGCTGGAACTATTCCACGGCAGCTCATTTGTTGAATCGAGCCGGGTTCGGCGGCACGCCCGCTGAAATCGAGAAACTGGTTGAGATGGGGCCAGCCAAGGCGGTCGACTACTTCGTTGATTTCGACAAGATACCCGAGGATTATCCAAGGCCTCTTTGGGCCGATCCCGATCCCAGCCAATACGAGCAGTTCACCGCTATGCGGCGCAAGCAGCTCGAGGCTCGTCGCGATGCCCGCGATTTGCCGGAAAAGGAGAGGGAGGAACTCATGGAACGCCTGGAACGGGAAGCTCGCCGCGAGAGGCAGCAAGTACGGCGTAGTCAGATTCAGAAAATCAACGAATTGCGAGGCTGGTGGATTCGCCGCATGGCGATTACTCCCCGTCCCCTGCAGGAAAAGCTCACGCTGTTTTGGCATGGGCATTTCGCAACCAGCGCCCAGAAAGTGCGCGACCCATATTTCATGTGGTTGCAGAACGACACTTTCCGTTCCAATGCCCTCGGCGACTGGCAGACCATGCTGGAGGACGTCACGAAGGACCCCGCCATGCTGTTCTGGCTCGACCAGGCCCAGAGCAACCGGCGCAAGCCAAACGAGAACTATGCCCGCGAGGTGATGGAGTTGTTCGCCCTTGGTGAAGGCAATTATTCGGAGCGTGATATTTTGGAAGCGGCGCGTGGCTTGACCGGATTGACCATCGACCGAGCCAAGCAAGAACCTGTCTATCGTTCCGCCCTGCATGATCCAGGCACCAAGACCTTGCTCGGCAAGACGGGTAGGCATAACCCGAGCGACGTCGTAAAGATCATCGCGAACCACCCGAAGTCGGCTCCTTTCATCGTAACCAAGCTTTGGAGCTTTTTCGCCAATGAAAACGTAAAGCCCGAGGTGGTGGATGCATTGACTGCGGAATTCCTCAAGTCGGGCGGTAACTTTCGCGCCTTCCTACGCACTATGTTTCGCTGCGAGGAATTTTACGCCAAGGAAAATCTTCGCACCCAGATCAAGAGTCCGGTGCAGTGGTTGATCGGCAGCGCCCGCATGCTGGAAGTCGAGGTTCCGCCTGGAGAAGTGGCGTCTCGCATGCTCGCCTCGCTGGGGCAGGACCTTTTGGCGCCGCCCAACGTTAAAGGTTGGGATGGAGGCACCGCTTGGATCAGCACGAATACCTTGATGAGTCGTTACAATCTCGCCGGCTTCCTCGTCAGCGGCAAGGCCGACGCCCAGGGCTTGGTGCCCCAGCGTTTCCCGGATAACGCCCGCATGATGATGCAACAGCGAATGGATCAAATGATTCGAACCATCAAGGCCCTGGACGTCGAGAAACTGATCGATCGCAAGGACCTCGGTAACCATGCGAAGCTTGTCGCAACCCTCGAGAAGCGCCTTTTGCAGGATAAGCTCAAGGAGCAGCAACGGGGATCACTCTCCGATTTCCTCAAGGGGAAGAAGGAGCTGGACCGTGACGACGTTCTGCAACTGGTTCGCTTGATCATGTCCACGCCGCAATACCAATTAACCTGAGCACCGCCATGAACACGCATTTTCGGACACGAAGAGAATTTCTGCGAACCGGCGCCTTGAGTGGAGCCATCAGTTCGACGGCGCCCGCTTTTTTCGTAAACACCATGGGGTCTTTGCAGGCCGAGGCCGAGGAGAAAGGCGCCCACGCTCTCAAGGGCAAAGATTCCACCATCCTAGTGGTCTTGCAGATGGCGGGCGGCAACGATGGCGTGAACACCTTGATACCTTTCGCCAACGACCATTACCATCGTGCCCGTCGACGTCTCAACTTGGGGCGCAGCGACTTGCTCAAGATAGACGACGAGTTGGCTTTCCACGCCACCATGACGGGTTTCAAGCAATTGTACGACGATGGCGAACTGGGCATTGTACAAGGAGTGGGCTACCCGAATCCCAATCGCTCGCACTTTCGCTCGACCGAGATCTGGCAGACCGCCAGTGACTCCAACAAGTTCGAGAAGCATGGTTGGATTGGCCGTTATTTCGACCATGCCTGCAAAGGGGCCGATCCCACCGTGGGCATCAACGTGGGGCGTCAGAATCCGCAGGCTTTCGCCAGCAAGGATCCTTTGGGAGTTACCGTGCAGAACCCCGCCACCTATCGGTTCATTGATCCCATCCGCGGATCCGAGATGGACATGGCGGCAGCCGACAAGTCGCTACGCGCCTTGAACCAACCGGACGAGGACGATGGATCCTTGGAACTTGTCTCCGGAGGCACCATCGGGGGCATCGCTGGCAAGACGATGCTGGAAGGTTCGCCCCTCGACTTCCTGGAGCGTACGGCTCTGGATGCCCAGGTCAGTTCCGACGAAATCCTAAAGATCAGCCAAAAAGCCCGGAACTTGGTGGACTATCCGCAATCCGCGTTGTCGAACTCCCTGCGCATGGTGGCTCGCCTCATTGGCGGCGGTCTTTCACCTCGTGTCTTTTACGTGAGTCAGGGCGGATACGATACCCATGTCAACCAAGCCCAGACTCATGAGCGTTTGCTGCGTGAATTGAGCGGCGGGGTCAAGGCCTTCGTGTCCGACCTCAAGGCCCAAGGCAATTTCGACCGCGTCATGGTGATGACTTTCAGCGAGTTTGGCCGCCGGGTGCAGGAAAACGCCAGCGGTGGAACCGATCACGGGGCGGGGTCCTTGTTGTTTACCATAGGTAAGAAGATCAATGCGGGTCTGATCGGAGACTACCCAAGCTTGGCCCCCGGCGACTTGAACCGTGGCGACCTCAAACACTCTGTGGACTTTCGTTCGGTTTATGCGTCCGTGCTCGAGCAGTGGCTGCAAACCGACAGCGCCGC
This sequence comes from Opitutia bacterium, assembly GCA_002721705.1. Classification (GTDB taxonomy): domain Bacteria; phylum Verrucomicrobiota; class Verrucomicrobiia; order Opitutales; family Seribacteraceae; genus UBA2993. The sequence continues at coordinate 20,021 of PBLJ01000038.1, read as the reverse complement.
CGTCTTAGGGCGCAAGTTCGAGCCCATCAAGCTGATCTAGTCGAGTTTCTCGTCCTCGTCCATACCTCCGCCCCATGAAAAACCTGAAATTATTTCTTTTGCTTGGCTTTTTGCCATCCATCGCGCTTGGCCTTCAAGCCCGAGACGAATTGCCTCCCGGCTTGGAGCAGGCCATCCGCAATCCGGCTATTCCCATGATCGTCGATGCGACGATCCTTAAGTTCACCAAGGAAGGACATGCCGAGATCAAGGTGAACCAGGTCTACAAGGCGCCTGTCGACAAGAACGGCGCCAAAGTTGCGCCGCCGACCAAGGTGCGAGGGTATGCGGCGGTCGGTAAGGTAGTTCGCGTCACTCCGCTAAGCATCATCACGAACCGCGGGGAGACCCGTTTCCTTTTCTTTCTCGACGGCGACCTGCTGTACTCCACCTACAACAACCGGTTTCAGGTTCGCGAGACAAAGGACGGTTCGCTGGAGGTAGGCACCGGGTTCAATGGGGGTGGGGGGCCATGGAAGCCACTCGAGGACATTGTTAAGCTCATTCCTCGCAAGTAACAGTTGTCGGCGTCATGAGGTTCGTGCCTTTTTTCCTGCTCCTACTTTGCTCGGGTTGCATTTCCATCGAAATAGGGAAGCCGCCCAAGGGAAAGGTCATCCATCACGTCGTTCTCTGCTGGCTGAAGGAGCCGGGCAACGCGGAGCATAGGCAGCAAATCGTTGAGGCCACCGAGTCCTTTCGTAAGATCCCAGGTGTTCTGGCGGCGCGCGCAGGTCAGGTGATTCCCAGCGAACGCGCGATCGTCGACGACAGTTTCGACGTCGGTATTTTGATCCTCGTTCCCGACGACAAAAGATTGACCGAATACTTGGAACACCCGATTCATCAAAAGGCCAAGGAGAAGATCTTGCTTCCATTAGTCGAAAAGATCGTGGTCTATGATTTTCAGGAGTGAGCCTCTGCTCCTCGTCCCGAGTCGATTTCAATGAACCTAGCCTCCTTGTCGAAGTTCCTTCTTGGTGTTTGGTTGCTTCCCGCAATTGCTTGGGGAGCAGAGGGAATCAAGCTCGCCATGGACACGGGATCGATTGCCGACGGCATCTTTCCCTTCGGACAAAGCGCAAAGCTTGGTGTGTCGCTGGAAAACCGTATGAAGGTCGAGGTCAAGTTGAAGATCGAATGGCAACTCACGACGGATGAAAAAAAAGCCATAGGCTCTCACCAGGAGCAAATAATTCTCGAAGCGAGCGGGAAAGCAAATGCCACTTTTGAAAGAGAATTTCCCGAACCTGGGTTTTATTGGGTAACTGCTACCTGTTCATGGGAAGGCGGCAAAGCCTCTCGTTCCATGCAGGTGGGATATGCTCCGGAGATGCTACGTCCCCCCTTGACCGCCCAGCCTGACCTTCGTGCCTTTTGGGATCATTCTCTTGCAGAGTTGACCAAGGTGAAACCCCGCTACAAAATCATGCCGCAAACGACCAAGGCGGATGACCCCGTTCAGGTCTATGAAGTGGAGATGTTCAGCTTGGGGAAAGTTCGCGTTCGGGGTTGGTACGAGGTGCCGAAGAAGCCGGGGCCTCATCCGGTTCTACTGAGAGTTCCCGGGTATGGGCAGAACATGCGTCCCGTAGGTCGTTTCAAAAATACCAAAGCAGTGATGCCATTGGACCGCCAGGATATGATCGTGTTCTCCTTCAACGTTCGCGGGCATGGCAATAGCCAGCAAGACGTAAAGGGCAAACCGAGCAATTACTGGATTCGAGGCCTCGACGACAAGCAGGGCTATTTTTATCAGGGAGCCTATATGGACTGTGTGCGAGCCGTTGATTTTCTATCTTCCCGGAAGGAAGTGGACCCCAAGCGGATCGCAGTTGGTGGCAGCAGTCAGGGGGGAGGGTTCAGTTTCGCCACTGCTGCCTTGGACCAGCGGGTCAGCTTGTGCGTTCCCGACGTTCCCTTTTTGGCTGATTGGGAAAAATATTTCAAGACCACCCACTGGCCGGAGATGAACAAGTGGATCGCCGCCAAGGATTCGCGCAACTGGGAAAGTACCCTGAAAACTCTCAGTTATTTCGATACCATGAACCTGGCCCCGTGGATCAAGTGCCCGGTTTTCATGGGGGTTGGTTTACAAGATGGCATTTGCCCGCCTGCGACCAACTTCGCCCCATTCAACTACGCCAAGGGTCTCAAGGAATATCGCGTTTATCCCCTTGCGAAACACGGAGTGGGGGCTGTTCATTATAAACTCGCCTTCGATTGGATCCGCCGGAAGTTTGGCTTGGAAAATTCACCTTGATGCATTTTTGGTAGGGACAAGATTCCCTTTGGTAGAGAAAATAAACGGATTGCCATGCATGGATTGTCTCTGGTTTCTTTGTTCATCTTGTTGGCGGTTTCCCTGTCGGGAATGGAGCCGAAAGCGGGCGCATTGCTTTTGAAGGATGACTTCGAACGGAAAGAGATGGGCAAGCAATGGCGTCTCCGCATCGGATCCTTTGTGATTCAGGATGGAGTGTTGGTGGGTACGCAGAAACCCGAGGATGGCCACGGAGCAGTTGTTCAGGCGCCGGTTGCCTTTCAAGATGCCATCATCGAGTTTTCCTTTCGCATCGTGGATGGACGATCCTTCAATTTCGTGGTCAACGACAAGACCTGCAAAACGGTGCATGCCGGGCATATCTGTCGGGTTGCCGTCTCGATGAAGGGGTTCCGCTTGGGCGACGACAAGGAGGGCGTGATGAGGAACGACATATTTGCCATGCGTCGCGACCCGAAACGCAAAAAAGAAGCCAACGCCTTGTTGGTTGGGCGCTCTCGGACCATCCCTTTCAAATTGAAGGCCAATCAATGGTACCGATTGCGAGTGACAATGATCGGAGAGGAAATGCGACTCACGGTCGACGGAAAGGAACTCGGTCTCCTGCGATCACCGGGCATCGCGCATCCGACCAAGTCCGACTTTGGTTTCACGGTCAAGGGGAAGCAAGTCGAGTTCGACGAAGTTCGTGTTTGGAAGACGACCGTTAATTGACTCATCTTGATTCAGTCTTACCATGTCACATCTCATTTCCCCTTTCATTGCCTTGATGAAAAACTTTATTCTGCTGACCGGAGGCTTTCTTGCCTTCATGCCCTCGCTTTTCTCGGTTGATTACGAGAAGCAGGTCCAGCCCATCCTGGAGGCGAACTGCATCGATTGCCATGGAGCCGACAAGCCCAAGGCCCGCCTTCGTGTGGACCAACGCCCCGTTCTTCTTCAGGGAGGGGACAGCGGATCCCCCGCGATTATTCCCGGATCCCCTGAAAAAAGTCACCTCATCGAGTTGCTCAAGTCGAAGGATCCCGACGAACGTATGCCTAGAAAGGCCGACCCCTTGAGCGACAAGGAAATTGCTTTGCTTGAGAAGTGGATTTCGGAAGGAGCAGTTTGGCCTGGCCAAATGAATGCCAAGCTGGAGCTGAAGACGGATCATTGGGCTTTTCAACCCGTCAAGCGGCCCGCAGTTCCCGAAGGGGCCAAGCATCCGGTCGATGCGTTTCTCAATGCTCGAATGACTACGGAGGGGCTTGAACCTAATGCTCCGGCAGACGGTTTGTCCTTGATTCGGCGCGCATCGATTGTGCTGACCGGTCTTCCCCCTGAACCCGCCCGGGCGAAGAAGTTTCTAACTGATTTTTCCAAGGACCAAGATCGAGCCTATTTTGAATTGGTCGATGAATTGTTGAATTCACCCCATTTTGGGGAGCGCTGGGCTCAGCATTGGCTAGACGTTATCCGTTGGGCGGAAACCAATGGTTCGGAATCCAATCTCTACCGAAAGCTGGCTTGGGTTTATCGTGACTACGTGATCCGCGCCTTCAATCAAGATCTGCCTTACGACCGTTTCGTGACCGAGCAATTGGCCGGGGATGGCATGGGTACGGGCGAGGCGCTTGGCTTCCTCGTGGCTGGCCCTCACGTGCCGGCCGCCACGGTCGGGCAGGAACCTTCGGCCATACGCCAGGCTCGAGCCGACCGCATGGATGAGATTATGCAGACCGTGGGTGCATCCCTCATGGGTGTGTCGATCAGTTGCGCCCGTTGCCACAACCACAAGTTCGACCCGGTTTCCATTCAGGACTATTATTCCATGACCGCCGTTTTCCAGGACATTGAGTTTGGCAGTCGCTTCCCTGAGTTTTCCAAGGATCATCCGCGTAAGATTAATGCCCAAGCCATTTGGAAAGAAATCTCCAAGAATCGAAACACAATCCGGGCGCATACCAACGTTTGGGAAGAAGACTGGGGGGCATACAAGGAATTTCATTGGAAACCGGTGGAGGCAATTGGCCTTCGAGTGAACTTCAGGTCCGGTTACGTCGGGTTGGACGAACTCGAGATCTTTGGACTTCCCACCGACAACGTTAATTTGGCTCACCAGTCCCAAGGTACAAAAGTATGGACGGACATTGCCTTTGCCCAGCAGGGAGGTCGTTTCCCCGTGCACAGGGTGATCGACGGCAAGTTTGGGACCCAACGCTGGCAAGCCAGTTATCTCAAGCAGAAGAAACAGCAGCCTTGGCTGGAGTTTAGCTTCAAGAAACCGGTCACGGTCGGCCGCATGCGCTTGAGCTCAAACCGGGAATATTACTTTGAAACCGACTACCTCCAGCAAAAGAATAAATTTAATTTCGACCGTTTCTTGGTGAGCGTGAAATTGCCCGATGGAAGCTGGCAGGAAATCGCCTCCATTTCCCAGTTCAGAAAATTTATGGAAGGCAACAAGGTGGTTGCGGATGCAGTAGGAGAGATTTCCAACCTGACTTATCGGTTTTCCGAGGAAGGTCCCCGTCCTAGTTTCGTGGGAAGCTTCATCAAGCCGGTGGTCACCCATGTCTTCCATCGCGGAAGTCCAGAGAATCCTCGTGACGTCGTCCTGCCGGGCGCACCGAAAATCCTCGCCGGAGAGCTGGGTGTTGGGAACGATGCCAGCGGACTCGCCCGTCGCTCGCGTTTCGCCGACTGGGTCACCGATGTTTCCAACCCACTTACGGCCCGCGTCATGGCCAACCGTATATGGCACCATGTCTTCGGGGCGGGTTTGGTAGTCACCGGAGGAGACTTTGGCCGAGCGGGAGCCCTGCCCAGTCATCCTGAGCTACTGGACTGGATTGCGGCCGAGTTCTCAAAGCCCAGTCGGCCCAATGGCACCCCGTGGTCCATGAAGGAATTCATTCGCCTGCTCGTTACTTCGGATACTTTTCGCAGATCCAGCCAACCAAACGAGCAAGGGATGAACAAGGACTCTACTGCCGCCCTGCTGTGGCGCTTCCCACCGCGCCGAGTGGAGGCCGAAGTCATTCGTGACGGCATACTTCTGGCGTCGGGCAAGTTGGACCGTAAACTGGGTGGTCGGAGTTATCGCATTCACAACGTGAAGAAGACCTACGCCCAATGGGAGGTCGTCAACAACCACGGTCCGGAAACCTGGCGTCGCATGATTTACCAGGAGCGCATGAGGCGAGTGGACGATCGCATCTTCACGGCCTTTGACTTTCCCGACTGCGGCCAGGTGCGGGCCAAGCGACCCGTTTCCACGACTCCTTTGCAAGCGCTTAACCTGATGAACAGTGATTTTGTAGTCGGACAGTCCGCCTTGTTGGCAGAAAGAGCTCAGAAAGAAGCCGTCGGCAATGGGTTGGCCGAGCAAGTTGGCCGCTGCTTCGAACTCTTGTTGTCGCGCCAGCCGAATGGCGCCGAGCTGAAGGCTTGCCTCGAAGTGGCCAAGGCCCGGGGGTTGGCCGTTGTTTGTCGCGCCCTGATCAATTCCAACGAATTTGCCTTCCTTCCATGACTCCAGCTGATCACGTTTCTCCCATCGGCCGCGGTCTCCTGAACCGCCGCAATTTTCTTCGTAACACGGGAGCTGCCCTCGGTGGCTTCGGCCTTGCCGGCCTGCTAGCCCAAGACGGGCTCTTGGCTTCCGACGATCCCACCAACTTCAGCGGCAAGTCGCCCATTCGTCCCGACATTGATCCCGATAACCCCTATACGCCCCGGTCGCCTCACTTTCCCGCTCCGGCCAAGCAGGTGCTGGTCATCTATTGTCCCGGCGCCGTCAGTCACGTGGATACTTTCGACTACAAGCCTGACCTGACTAAATTTCATGGGCAAAAACCTCCCGGTATACCAGCTGTCACCTTCGAGGGTCCTTCGGGCAACATCGCTAAGCCCTTTTGGGACTTCAAGCCGCGTGGCGCAAGTGGCAAGATGACTTCCGAGCTGTTGCCCAACCTCGGGGCTTTGGCCGACGACTTTTGTTTTCTTCATGGCCTCCACACCCAAACGAGCGCTCATCCGCAAGGGGAGAACTTCTTTAATACCGGATTCACCATGGAGGGTTTTCCCTCCTTCGGGGCCTGGGTGACCTACGCACTCGGTTCGGAGAATGCCGAACTGCCCGCTTTTGTTGCCATAAACGATCCACGCGGCCTCGCCCGCTCCGGAAAAAACAACTTTGGCAACGGGTTCTTGCCTGCCGCTTTTCAGGGGACTGATTTCAATGCCAAGAATCCTCCTGCCAACTTGGCCCGCCCCGCATCCTATACCCCGGCTGACGATCGCTCCACGGTGGACCTGCTCAAGCAACTCAACGACCGGCACCTCAAATCCTATCCCGGTGACGCCAACTTGGCCGCCCGCATCGCCAGTTACGAGTTGGCCGGGCGCATGCAGACCTCGGTGCCCGAGGTGATGGACGTTTCCGGAGAGCCCGAGTCCATTCAACGTGAATACGGTACGGGAGATGGCAGCGACCTCAAACGCGAGTACGCGAAGAACTGTATTCTCGCCCGCCGCCTCATCGAGAAAGGGGTTCGCGTGGTCCAATTGTTCAACGGCAGCGATCCCGCCGGTGGCAATGGCATCACCAACTGGGATTCACACTCCAATATCCACAAGACCCACGCCATGCAGGCGGAAATCATGGACCAGCCCACCGCCGCACTGATTCATGATCTTAAGCGCCGCGGTTTACTGGATAACACGCTTGTCGTCTGGTGCACCGAGTTCGGTCGCATGCCCTTTCTTCAAGGCAACGGCACGGGGCGCGACCACAACCCGGATGCCTTCACTTGCTTCCTCGCAGGGGCCGGGGTGAAGAAGGGCTTCACCCATGGGGAAAGTGACCGGTTTGGCTTCAAGGCGGTTGCAGGTCGCACCTCGATCTACGATTTCAATGCCACCATCCTTCATCTCATGGGCTTGGATCACGAGCGTCTAACCTATTACCACAATGGCCTTGAGCGCCGTTTGACCAACGTGCACGGTCACGTCGTGCCCGAGGTGTTGGCTTAGACGATTTTCTTTCTTTCTTTCGTTCTACTTTGAAAGAGCTGGATTCTCGAACCAGATGACTCCCCAGCCGCCGTTCTCCTCGGTGGTGGCAACGTCCAGGTCGCCGTCGCCGTCGAGATCGACGAGGAAGGCATTGTCCATCTTCTTGCGCGTCTCGGGGGCGGGCATGCCCATCAAGGTATTGGTCCACTTGCCGTCCGCACCCAAGCTCAAGTACCATAACTGGGCCTCGAATTCAGGGATGATCAAGATTTCAGGATAGGTGGGATCTCCGTTCATCTCGAGAATAGCCACGCCCTTGGGTTTGGGGTTTACGCGTACGCTCTTGGGTTGAACCGGTTTATTCACCTCGATCATATTGTACTGTGGGGAGCCTTTTCNATTGGTCCGCAAAAAGATTCGTATCTTGTCGGAGGTCTTTACCAAGTCGGGGCGACCNTCTCCGTTCACGTCGCCCAAGGCCGCGAACATGCCGCTGGGCTGAGAATCGATCACCNTGACCGGCCATCGTTCGGTCACCTTGTCCTTGCCGGGGTTTTCGTAATAAAACAAGCCCTGCTTGCGGCGCTCCTGAATGAGGATGTCCTTGTCCCCGTCCCCGTCCATGTCGGTTACGAAGCAGCTCATTGGCCAGATTGCCTCGCCCAGTTCGTAGCGCTTCCAGTTGGCGGCGACCTGCTTGTTTTCAGTGGGTTGCTTGTACCACGCCTTGGCTCCGACGATCAAGTCATTGAGACCGTCGCCGTCGATATCCGTGACGACCGGGTTCCGGGCCTCGTTCTTGAATAGTGTCATCTTGATCCATTTGGCGGGATTTCGCACATCCTTCCGGCCGGGGTTGAAGTAGACGTGGCCACCATTTGCCACGTAGTCGATGTCTCCGTCTTGGTCCAGGTCACCAATTCCGGAGTCCTCGCACTTGCCGTGCCTTTCGAGCTCGATGTAATCGGTCCAGAGCTCTCGAATCTTTTCCTTGCCGGGATTGAAGTAGAGTCGGCTGTACCCACCCTCCTCGAAATTCACGAAAACGTCCAGGTCGCCGTCGCCATCCCAGTCATGGTAATTGAATCCGTCCGGGCCGTGATCTTGGGGGTCCGGTTGGATGACGTGCACCCGCCAACCGTCGGGACCGGGCTTGCCCACGTGCTGCTTCCAGAGGTCTTTGCCCTTGCTTTGCTTCTTTTGGGCAGATGCGGGCTCCATGGTGAATATACTCAGGGCTACCAGCGCCGATAAAGCTTTCAGTATGGTGGTTGTGCTCATCTGACTTCCTTTATTGGGGAGATTGATGTTGGTCCAAGGGGTTCATGGGTATTGAGTGTTTCCGTAAGTATGTTCCAGTGAGTTTGTTCAGCAAGGAATACTTCGAATCACTGATCGAATAACTTGTCTGGGTTCAACGACGTCAGGCAAAACTGCACTAACCTGTTGAACCGTTGGCTTTGGGTTGTTAGCGCTTGATGTTCTCATGCAGAAACGCGCCGTCCTTCTTTTCCTGTCGATTGGGGTCTCCCTAGTCATGCCCGCGATTGCCAAGAACGATCGCCCCAACGTTTTGTTCATTGCGATTGATGACCTCCGTCCCGAGTTGGGTTGCTATGGTTCTCCCATCGCGAAGTCACCCGTCATGGACTCCTTGGCGGCCGACGGCTTGCTTTTCAACCGGGCCTATTGCCAGCAATCCATTTGTAGTCCTTCGCGAGCCAGTTTGATGACGGGTGCTCGACCCGACACCATTCGCGTGGTGGAGAACACGGCCTACTTCCGAGAGTTGAATCCGGATGTCGTCACTTTGCCACAGCACTTCATCGCCCATGGCTACGAGGCGGTATACTGCGGGAAAATTTATCATGCCCGAATGACGGATATGGAGCATTCATGGAGCCGCAAACCCGCCTTCAATCGCTGTCCGGTCAAGAGGAAGCGGCTGCCCGGCAACTATGCCTTGCCGGGGAATCAGAAGCTATGGGCCGAAAACAAGGAGAAGATGCTGGCCAAGTACGGGCCGAACGGGTCAGGTGGCTTGATCCACGGTCCTGCCTATGAGTCGGCTGACGTAGAGGACCACGTTTACTTCGATGGCTTCAATACCCAGTTGGCCATCGCCACTCTCAAGGAGCATCTCCAGAAGAAACCCAAGCAACCTCTCTTCCTGGCTCTTGGCTTCACCAAGCCGCACCTCGATTTCATTGCCCCGAAAAAGTATTGGGACCTCTATGATCCCAAAGCGATTAAGTTGGCTTCGCAAACCAAGGCTCCGAAGGGTGGGGCGGCCGCCGGGTTGCATGCCTCCTTCGAGCTGCGTACCCGCCACGGCATACCCAAGACCGGTCCCATTGGTGACGACCTCGCCCGCACCCTCCTACATGGCTATTATGCCTGCGTCAGCTACGTCGACGCCCAGATCGGCCTGATGTTGGATGCGTTGGATAACGCGGGTGTTCGTGACAATACCATCGTCATTGTCTGGGGCGACCATGGTTGGCATTTGGGCGATATGGGCATCTGGGGCAAGGCAACTAATTACGAGATAGCCACGCGTGTGCCGCTTATGATTTGGACACCGGATATGAAGGTTCGAGGCAAATCCACCGATGCTCTGGTGGAACTGGTCGACATGTACCCGACCCTTTGCGAGTTGGCGGGCTTGCCGCTTCCCAAGCATTTGGAGGGGCACAGTTTTGCTCCACTGCTGAACGATCCCAAGCGTCCCTGGAAAAAGGCGGTCTTCAGTCAATTCCCCAATCCCGCCCTTCGCGAATGGGCCGCCAATCCCTTGTCCGCAGGCATGCGGCAAACCTTCTTCGGGCCTCTCATCGAGGAGGTCGAGAAAGGAATCATCAAGCAGCAGGGCGACTCCTGGGATCGCGACCTCTTCGAGAATCATCTCATGGGCTATACTATGCGTACCGAGCGGTATCGTCTGGTTTCTTGGCAAGATTATCGCAATCCGAAAGCCAAACCTTTGTTCCTCGAGCTCTATGACCACCAGACGGATCCTCAAGAAACAGTCAACCTTGCCTCCAAGCGTTCCGACAAAGTCGAGACCTTGCTCAAGCAGTTCAAGGCGGGGTGGCGCGGCAATCGACCCAAGCCTTGATACTCCTTTTTAGAACCATCCTGTAATGATGGGTATGTTCTTGCAGGGTGGATTGGTTTCCCAAAGCTGTATGACATGAGAAAGAGTCCCTTCCCCTTCCGCCCACTTGCATCGCTGATCGTTGGGTGTCTTACCCTTTTTTCATTTCTCCTTGCCGCCGACAAACCGCGCTTGCGTGTAGGCTACGCTCAGAAACCCGACCAAGCTCGGGCTGAACTGGATGCCATCCGGAACTCCACCCCCGATCTGGAGAGCTGGAAAAAGCGCAGGGCTCAAGTGAAGGCAGGTATACTGAAGGGGGCCAAACTGGAAAAGCTTCCGAAACGCACGCCGCTGAATCCTCGTTACGTGGACAAACGAGTTCATCCAGGGTACGTGGCCGAGAACGTGGCGATCGAGAGTTCGCCCGGGCATTACGTCACGGGTACCCTTTATCGCCCGACCGATTTCAAGGGCAGCCTTGCCGGCATTCTTTGTCCGCATGGGCACGGCGGACGTTTCAAGGAGTCGCGGCAGGCTCGATGCGCCGTCCTGGCCCGCATGGGAGCCGCCGTTTTTCTGTACGACATGGTGGGCTACGGAGACTCCAAGCTGGTTGGGTGGCATCATCGGAAGACCCCCGAGATCCTGCGGCTCCAGACATGGAACAGCATGCGGGTCCTCGATTTTCTCCTCAGCCTTCCCAAGGTGGATCCGAAACGGATTGGAATGACTGGCTGTTCGGGTGGGGGTACGCAGACCTTTGTCTTGTCGGCCTTGGATGAGAGGGTGGCCGTCTCCGTTCCCGTTTGCCAGGTTTCCGCGCATTTCTTCGGTGGTTGCGTATGCGAGAGCGGCATGCCCATCCACTGGAGCGCGAAGCACAAGACCAACAATGCCGAAATTGCCGCCTTGGCCGCTCCCCGGCCCCAGTTGATAGTTTCCAACGGAAAGGACTGGACGCAGAAAACACCCGAGAATGAATTTCCCTTTGTACGTCACGTCTACGGTCTCTATGGAGCTAAGGACCGCATAGAGAACGCTCATTTCAAGGAGGAGGGCCATGACTATGGAACCTCGAAGCGCATGGCGGCCTATCCCTTCCTCGCCAAGCACCTCAATTTGGATCTCTCCCTTGTCACCGGCAAGGACGGCAAGGTGGATGAATCTTTTGTCGTAATGGAGTCCGAGAAGGAGATGCTGGTATTCAAAGGCAAATACCCAAAGAACGCAGTGCCCGCCAACACGCCCCTTCCTTGATCCTTTTCTCAGGAGCAGCGAGTTGATCATCGGAATACAGGTATGACCTTGCATGAATCTTCCATATATTGAATTGTGACGGCATTCACTTCCCCATGAATAAAGCCCTTTTCGGTTCCCTTATCTACCTTGTTTTCGTTTGCTTTCTGCAGGCGGCGGCTCCGCAACCCAACGTCGTCTTGGTTTTCGTCGACGACATGGGCTATGGCGACCTTGGTTGTTACGGCAACAAGAAGAACAACACCCCCCACCTCGACCGTTTGGCTGCGGAGGGGCAGCGCTGGACGAGTTTCTATGCATCGGGGGCCGTCTGCGTGCCGAGCCGCACGGGTTTGATGTCGGGCCGGCACCCGGCCCTCTTTTCAGGAAGACGTGAATTGCCCAAAACGCGGGACAAGTTGATGGCTGCCATGCTCCAGAAGAAAGGGTACGCCACTGCGATTCTGGGGAAATGGCACTTGGCCGGTTATCCGAGGGATTTCACCAAGAGTCCGATGCATCCGTTGGAATGCGGATTCGATTACCATTACGGTACGCCCGGCAGCAACGACGTGCCGGCCCCGCCGGGGAAGCGTCAGACACGCAGCCTGTTCGACGTCTGTGACAAGTTTACCTTTCGAGTGCCCTTGATCCGCGGCCGTAAACTCATCGAGGTGCCCACTGATCAGGAATTGTTGACCCAGCGATACACCGCCGAGGCGGTCAAGTGGATTGGGCAAAACAAGGACAAGCCGTTCTTTCTTTACCTAGCGCACAATATGCCTCATGCCCCGGTGTTCGCATCCCCTGAGTTCCAGGACAAAAGCAAAGGTGGTCGCTATGGAGACGTCATCGAGGAGATCGACTGGTCGGTGGGACAAGTCATGAAAGCGATCAAGGATGCAGATGTGGATGACAATACCTTGGTGGTATTCACCAGCGACAATGGGCCATGGACGATGTTCGGGCCGCATGGTGGCACCGCAACTCCTTTGCGGGGAGAAAAGGGAACTTCCTGGGAGGGCGGCTATCGAGTGCCGGGCATCTTTCGATGGCCCGGCAAAATCAAGCCGGGAATAGTGACCGACTTGGCTGCAAACCTCGATCTCTACGCGACCTTTGCCTCCCTTGCTGGTGGAGATCAACCAAAGGATCTTCAGGGCTATGTATCCAAGGATTTCTCGGGCACTCTCCTTCGTGGCGAACCCAGTCCCCGCAAACAATGGCTCTACGTCCATGGCAGCACTTCCGCCTTTCGCTCCGGAAAATACAAGATTCACTTGGCCAGCAAGGACCGTTCCTCCCATCCCGACACACGCAGACAGGAACCTCTCAAAAGGCACGACCCTCCTCTGCTCTTCGACCTTTCGAAGGATGTAGGCGAGCAAAAGAACTTGTCTTCCGAGCATCCTGAGATCGTGGCCCGCCTGCTCAGGGAAATGAAAGCGTTTCGTTCCTCCAAGTAATCCTCCTTTACCTTTATGAAAAACAAATTGCTCCTTCTCGGCCTGTTGGCCTGTTCCATTGCCTTTCCCCTTGTTCATGGGGTGGAACCTACCCATTCCAACTTGCGCTACAGCAAGGAATACGATCGCAGCGCTCTCGACCTATGGACGGTCAAGTCCTCCAAGCCGGCTCCACTCGTGGTCTACTTTCACGGTGGTGGGTTCAAGGTGGGGGACAAAAAAGGTTTTTCGCGAAGCCAAATACTTCGGAAATATCATCCTAAGGGTGTGGCTTTCGCCAGTGTCAACTACCCGTTCCTGGTCCACACCAAGAACGATTACTTTAAAATCATGGACCACTGCGCCGAGGCCATTCGGTTTCTGCAGTCCAGGGCAAAGAAGTACAACCTCGACCCTACGCGCATATCGGTTTCAGGAGGCTCGGCCGGTGCCTTGATCAGTTGTCACTTGGGACATGGTCACGATCTCGGCATACGCTCTGTTTTTCCTATTCAGCAACCAATGGGAACTCCTTTGATGACTTATCCCAAGCTGCGCAAAGGCGGCCCACCCATTATTCTCTATAATCATTCTGGCCCGAATGACCGGGTTCATCATCCCGACAATGCCAAGTTGGTTCACAGGAGATGCAAGGAGCTTGGGGTGAAGAGTGATCTCTTTGGTTCCAGCCAGTCGGGCCTTCCCACTTTGCCCAAAGGCAAGCAGGTCCATGACGTCGCGATGGAGTTTTTCTTCGAGTCCTGGGGCCTCCCTTTTCCCAAATGAATGATACGACGCATTTCAATCCACAGCAGGTTTTCAATTCCTCACGAAATTTCGTAAAGACATGACGGATCTATCTATCAATGCCATAGGGGAACAAGTCTCAACCTGGGGCGAAGGCCCCGTCTATTGGGAAGACCATCTTCTCTACGTCGACATCGAGGATCACAAGCTCGTGCGCTTGAATCCGGAGACGGGCGAGGAAACCATATGGGACGTCGGCGAACGCATCGGGACTGTCGTGCCGCGAACTTCCGGCGGATACCTTTGCGCCGGCGACTCCGGAATTTATACCTTCGATCCTGAAACCAGTGAAAAAACAAACCTTGCCGATCCCGAGCCCGAAAAACGGGACACCAACCGCTTCAACGATGGCAAGTGTGACCCCGCGGGGCGTTTCTGGGCCGGCACCATCAGTATGGTCAAGAACACCGGGGATGCCGCCCTCTACATGCTCGACGATGCGGGAACCCTGAGCCTCAAGGTGCCTCAGGTGACCAATTCCAACGGTATATGCTGGAGCTTGGATGCGACCAAGATGTATTACATCGATACCCCGACCAAGCAGGTGCGTGTCTATGATTACGACAATGCTTCCGGTGAGATCGGTTCTCCCAAAATCCTCGTCGATACCGAAGCCAAGGGCTATGACAGTTCGCCCGACGGCATGACCATCGATGCCGACGGTAACTTGTGGGTGGCCTTTTGCCATGGTGGTTGCGTGACCTGTTTCGATGGCCGTACAGGTGAGCAACTACGCAAGGTCGACTTGCCTTGCGTCGAAACCACCGCCTGCGCCTTTGGCGGTCCCAATCTCGATCGCCTTTTCGTCACCACCGGTTTGCACAAGACCTTGGAGGAGCCAGACGCCGGCAAGGTTTTCGTCATCGATGGTTTGGGCGTCCAAGGAGTGCCCGCCTTTGCCTTTGCGGGGTGAAAATTACCCATTCATGCCAACATCCATGAAAATCGTCCGCTTTACGTGCCTTCTTCTTGCCGCGGTCTGCGTCGTCCAGGCAAAAGAGAAGCCCAATGTGTTGCTTATAATCTGCGACGATCTCAATGATTACGTGGAGGGTTTCGGAGGGCATCCCCAGGCCAAGACGCCGCATATCAAGCGCTTGGCCGATAGTGGCGTCTCGTTTCTTCAGGCCCATTGCAACATACCGATTTGCAACCCGTCCCGGGCCAGTATGATGAGCGGCCTCTATCCGCATACTTCACAATGTTACGGCTTCGAGAACTGGGACCAAAACGAGGTGCTCAAGAACTCCCGCACCATGATGGGGCACTTTCGGGCCAATGGCTATCATGCCCTCGGCACGGGTAAGGTGATGCACAACCGCGACGAGAAGGAGTGGAACGAATACGGACATGCATCCGATTACGGTCCCTTTGCCAACGATGGTGGCAAAAAGGACGTTGCTCACCCTGATACGCCATCTCCTTTCCGGGAAGAATTCGGAGCCATCGATGGGTCTTATGGTCCCTTGACCAACCTTGATGGGCGTGTTTCTCCCGCTACCGGCAAACCCTATGTTTGGCGGACGGGAAACTGGAAGTCCAAGCACGAGATGCGCTACCTCTCCGACGACGATCGCGATCCCACCGGCGACGAACTAAATGCCCAATGGGCGGTCGAGAAACTCAAGGGCTACGCGAAGCAGAAAGACGCCAAGCCCTTCTTCATGGGGGTCGGTTTCGTGCGTCCGCACACGCCCCTCATCGTGCCGCAAAAATACTTCGACCGTTTCCCCCTCGATTCCATTCAGTTGCCCGACATTCGTCCGGATGACGCCAATGACACCTTCAAACATACTCTAAATGCCAAGGAGGACACCCGTGGTGGCATACACGGCAACCGCATGCACGATCTCCTCGTCAAGTCACATGGAGGGGATCGCGAGCTTGCTTTGAAGAAGTTCATACAGGCTTACTTGGCCAGCGTGGCCTCGGTCGACGACTTGGTCGGCCAAGTCATGCAGGTGGTGGACAACTCATCCCTCAAGGACAACACCATCGTGATCTTCACCAGTGACCATGGCTGGGGGATGGGGGAGAAGGGCTACCTCTACAAGAACTCGCTTTGGCAGGAGAGTACCCGGGTCCCCTTGGTCGTGCGGTCCCCGGGAGTCTCCAAGGCCGGGGTTTTCTCACGGATTCCCGTATCACTGGTCGACCTTTATCCCACCCTCGTCGAACTCTGCGGATTGCCTGCAAAGACAAGGAAGAACGACAAGGGGAAACCTCTCGACGGCCACAGTTTGAAACCCCTGCTTCTAGATCCGGAAAGCAAGCAATGGAAGGGCCCCAGGGCCGCCCTCACGGCTATGTACAAATGGGCAAATTATTACGATCCCGCTTACCAGAGCTATGCCTTGCGGTCGGCCGATTGGCGGTACGTCCGCTATGAGAACGGCAAGGAAGAGCTCTATCATACTGCCGAGGATCCGCATGAATGGAAGAATCTCGCCCTCGATGCCAGGCATGCCAAGCGCCTAACGACATTCCGCAAGGAATTGCTCGCCCGCATCCCCGAGTCGAAGCCGGAGCCGAAGAAGTCGGCCGAGCAATGGAAGGTCCTCTTTTTCAAGAGAAACCCGAAGGCCGATGCCAACAAAGACGGCAAGCTTTCTTGGGCTGAACTCAAGGCTTATAAGGCCAAGCTCGACGCCAACAAAAAGCAACCCAAGGATTAGTCCCCGATGAAACGAAAATTTGCCTACTTTGCCTTGGCCTTTTTCGCGGTGGCGTCCGTTGCCGCCGACAAACGCCCCAATATCCTTTTCTGCATATCGGACGACCAAAGCTACGCTCACACCGGAGCCAACGGCGACCCTGTGGTGAAGACTCCCGCATTCGACCGCGTGGCCCGCGAGGGAATTCGCTTCACCCATGCCTTTTGCGATGCCCCGACCTGCGGACCTTCCCGGAGTGCGATTTTGACCGGGCAGCACATATGGCGCCTGGAGGAAGCAGGTAACATTCACAGCACCTTGCCGAAGAAGTTCACCACCTACACCGAGGTGCTGGACAAGGCCGGATATTCGATCGGTTTTACAGGTAAAGGATGGAGCCCGGGGCGCCTGCAGGTGGGGGGGCGCGATTCCAATCCGGCCGGCAAGGAATTCCAGAAAAGAAAGCTGAAACCAGAATTTCGTGCCATGAGAAACACGGATTACGCGGCCAACTTCGATGATTTTCTCGGACAAGTGAAGAAGGATCAGCCGTTTTGCTTTTGGCTAGGTACCAGCGAACCGCACCGTGGATACGAGCTCGGGGCGGGCAAGCGGACGGGCAAGGACCCCTCCAAGGTGATCGTTCCGAAAATCTTTCCCGATCATCCCGTGGTGAGGAGCGATATCCTCGACTACTACGTGGAGATCGAGCATTTCGACAAGATGGTTGCCCGGGCCATCGAAACCTTGGAAAAAGCGGGCCAACTGGACAATACCATCGTGGTGGTCACGAGCGATCACGGCATGCCGTTTCCACGGGCCAAGGCAAGCCTGCATGATCAAGGATCTCGAGTCCCCTTGGCCATCCGTTGGCCCAAGGGGATCAAGAACCCCGGGCGGGTCTTTCCCGGACCCGTGAACCTGAGCGCTCTTGCCCCCACCTTTCTGGAAGCTGCTGGATTGAAGGTTCCCGGCATGATGACCGCAACTGGTTTGCTGGACGTCATCGGGAACGAGCCCAAGACGGCCCATCTTGCCGCCTTCATCGCCATGGAGCGCCACGACGGGTGCCGCAAAGGAGGCAAGGGCTTTCCCTGCCGAGCAATCAGGACGAAGGACTACATGTACATTCTCAATCACAAGCCCGATCGGTGGCCTGCGGGTAACCCGGATCGTGAATTCTGCGCCCGTTACATCCCCTTCGGTGAAGTCGATTCCTCGCCCACCAAGACCTTGTTGATGGACAACAAGAACAAGCCGGGTTTCAAGCGCTTTTACGACCTTGCCTTCGCCAAGCGACCCGCGGAGGAACTGTACCACGTCACCAAGGATCCCGGCCAAATCGTCAACCTCGCCGGCAAACCCGAGTATGCCGAGATTCAAAAGAAGCTCAGCGCTCAGCTTAACCAACGCTTGAAGCAAACCAAGGATCCGCGGGCTCTCGGACTGGATGCGCCTTGGGACTACTATCCTTATTACGGCGCTCGGCGTAACAAGAACTGGAAGGTCGACCCCAAGCCATGAAAATAGCGAAATACGTTCTGCCCATTTTCTTTTTGGCGACTCATCTCTGGGCTCGCCCCAACGTGATCGTCGTGATGACCGACGATCAGGGCTATCCCGAAATCTCGGCCCATGGCAATCCGGTCTTGCAGACACCCAACCTCGACCGCCTTCATTCGCAAAGCGTGCGCCTGTCCGATTATCACGTCTCTCCGATGTGCACGCCCACCCGTGGACAGTTGCTCACCGGTTTGGATGCGGCCCGCAACGGCGCCGTCAACGTCAGCAGCGGTCGAGCTCTGCTCCGTCCCGAGAACCCGACCATGGCCAATTATTTCGCAGATGCAGGTTATTCGACCGGCGTCTTCGGGAAGTGGCACCTGGGAGCCAACTACCCTTACCGTCCGCAGGATCGAGGCTTTCAAGAGAGCGTCTGGTACCCCTCTTCCTCCATCCCTTCGGTACCCGCTTATTGGGGCAACGATTACTTCGACGACGTCTACTTCCACAACGGGAAGGAAAAACAGTTCAAGGGCTATTGCGCCGACGTCTTCTTCAACGAGGCCAAGCGTTTCATTTCGGAATCGGCCCAAAAGAAAAAACCCTTTCTTTGCTATGTCGCAACCAATACCCCGCATGGTCCCTTCTGGCCCAAGGAAGAGGATCGCAAGGCGATTGCCGAAGTGCTGGCCCAGTCCAAGTTCGATCATTTGAACGGTGGTCTCAAGAATAGGCTAAGCCTATACTTGGGGATGATTCGCAACATCGACTGGAACATGGGCAAGTTGATGAAGTTCCTCGACGACGAGGGGCTGGCGGAAGACACCATTCTGATTTTCAAGACGGACAATGGCAGCCTGCTTGGGCCCCAGTATTTCAATGCCGGGATGCGCGGCAAGAAAACCGAGATCTGGGAGGGAGGGCATCGTGTGCCCTGTTTTATCCGTTGGCCTGAGGGCAGTTTAGGGAAACCACGCGACGTCGGTGGTCTTACTCAGGTACAGGATATCCTGCCCACACTGCTTGATCTTTGCGAAATCAAGCCCAAGAAAAAGACCAAGTTCGACGGCATGAGTTTGGCTCCCATTCTCCGTGGAAAGAAGAAGGTCTCCGAAGATCGAATCCTCATCATCAATTATAGTCGGATGCCCGGCTTTTCGAATTACCCGTCCCCGCATTCCCAGACCCAGATGCGGGCCGATCAGGCAGCGGTTCTCTGGAAGCGCTGGCGCCTGCTCGAGGATCGGGAGTTGTACGATTTGCAATCTGATCCCCTGCAAAAGAAGAACGTTATCGGGAAGCATCCCGAAGTGGTGGCGAAAATGCGCCAGCACCTCTATTCGTGGTGGGACGGAGTCAAGCACTTGGCGAACGAGGAACAGCGCATCATAATCGGTACCGAGCATGAGAACCCCACCAAGCTTTCCGCCACGGAGTGGCTTGACGTCTTCGTCGACCAGCAGGGGCAAATCCGGCGGGGCGTATTGAAGAACGGCTATTGGTTAATCGACGTGGCGAGGGCAGGGGAGTACGAGATCGAACTGAGGCGCTGGCCCAAGGAAGCGGACGGAACGATCAGCGGAACCTTGCCCGACGGAAGTGGCACGGCCTTGCACATAAACCAAGCCATGCTCTTCATGAGCGGGCACAACCACTTGAAGATTGCCGAAAAGAAATCCTACCAGTTCGAGGGACTGACCAAGAGAGTAAATCCAAAGGACAAAGGTGTGACCTTCACCATGAACTTGAAGAAAGGCCCGACCGCGCTGCACACTTGGTTCAAGGGCAGGGACGACGTCATGCTCAGCGCCTACTACGTCTACGTGAGCAGAAAGGGAGACCTCCGCTGAAGCAATGGCTTGTTGGATTCGCGTTCTTTATCGTTTTTGCGGTGACGGTCACCGCAATACTTTTAAATTGAAAATCATTAAAAATATGAAAAAACCACTGCT
>PBLJ01000003.1 GCA_002721705.1 Opitutia bacterium | reverse complement strand
ATGTTCAAAGGAGCTTCGATTTTCAACCAGGCTCTCGGAGACTGGAATACTTCTGCAGTCACTACCATGCAGAACATGTTCTATAACACCCCTGCATTCAACCAACCCATCGGAAACTGGGATACCTCGGAGGTGTTAAGCATGCAAGGGATGTTTTATCAAGCCGCTGCGTTCAATCAACCCATTGGAGACTGGAACACCTCTAATGTTACTAGTTTGCAGGGTATGTTTTGGGCAGCCGACGCATTCGACCAACCCATCGGAAACTGGGATACTTCTAAGGTCTTAAGCATGCAAAGCATGTTTCAGGGCGCCGATGCATTCAACCAACCCATCGGCGATTGGAATACCTCTGGTGTCACGAATATGTACCGTATGTTCAACTTCGCCACCGCGTTTAACCAACCCATTGGAAACTGGAACGTCTCGGCCGTCACGAATATGACCGAGATGTTCCAAGGCGCCACTTCTTTATCCGATGCTAACAAAGGTTTGATCGAGTCGTCCTTTGCCACCAATGCCAATTGGCCTTACGACTGGTCGGCGTTGGTCCCGGTTCCCGCCTTCGCGGGACCAACGGCCAGCTTCAGCGTGGCCGAAAACAATGCATCGGCTAGCTTTCAGGCTGTGGCCACCTATGCAGGCGGCGCTTCCCTGACCTATGCCAAAAGCGGGCCGGACGCGGGCAAGTTCGACCTCAATGCATCCTCCGGAGTATTTCGCTTCGTCAGCGCCCCCGACTACGAGGCCAGTGCCTCCGCTGCGGGTAATAATACCTACTCGCTCACCGTGATGGCATCCGCCGGCGACGCCAATGCCACCATCGCCGTGACGGTCCAAGTGACCGACGTCTACGAGGCTCCTCCTCCCGCGCCCAACCAACCACCCGCTTTTTCCGGAGGCGCCACCTTCACCGTCGCCGAGAACAATGCCACGGCCACCTTCCTCGTCAGCGCGACCGATCCCGACGGTGACCTCTTGACCTATACGCTCACCGGGCCCGACGCCGCGAAGTTCGACTTCAATGCCAGCACCCGCATCTTGCGATTCATCACGCCGCCCGACTACGAGGCCAATGCCTCCGCCACGGGCAACAATGCCTACCAAGTGACCGTTACCGCTTCCGATGGCGAAGCCAGCGCCACCCTTGCCATGACGGTACATGTTACGGACGTCTACGAACCACCGCCACCGGTTGATCCGCCGCCCAACCAACCACCAACTTTCGCCGAATCCAACGCCACCTTCACGACGCCCGAGAACAATGCCTCCAGCTTTTTCGCCTTGGCCAACGATCCCGATGCCAACGCCACCTTGACCTATTCGCTCACTGGGCCCGATGCGGACAAGTTCATTCTGAATGCGGTGACCGGGGAGCTCAGCTTCAAGCAACCGCCCGACCACGAGTCTCCGAGCGACTTGAACCAGGACGGTGTCTACGAGGTGACGATCGTGGTATCCGACGGTTTTGCCAGCAGCGCCCAAAACCTCACCGTGCAGGTCGACGACGACCTGGCCGAGGACAGCGACGGCGATGGCTTCAGTGATGGCGAGGAGTTGGCCGCGGGCACCCATCCGGCCAATTCCACATCCTTGCCTAATCGTTCGCCTGCAAATCTCACGCTGGACAACGAGTACGTCGACGAGTCGCAGCCCGTTGGCGCCGCGGTGGGGCACTTGCACGCCTTCGATCCCGATGCCAACGATACCCTCATCTTCAGCTTGGCGGAAGGACCCGGCGATTATGACAACGCGGCATTCAAGCTGAACGGTAACGTCTTGGAAACGAATGCCGTGCTCGATTACGAGACCAAGGCCCAGTTGTTCATCCGCGCGGCGGTGGACGACGGCAGGGGAGGGCGCGTGGAGCAATCTTTCGTGGTACAGGTCCGCAACGTGTTCATCCCCATTGCGAAGACTTTGCCGGCGGTCGAAGTGACCCACGACCGGGCCGACCTCAGCGGTGAGCTTTTGGCCGACGGCATGTCACCCGTGACCGAGCAGGGCGTCATCGTGAGTCATGACTGGTCGTTCGCCGAGAACGATCCGTCCACGCGACGCATTGCCACGAATGCTGGCGGCGACCACTTCCAAGTTGAAGCAGACGGGCTCGAGCCCGCCACCCGTTACTATTACCAAGCCTACGCCATCAACGGCGAAGGCATGGCGCTCGGCGCTAAGAAGCGGTTCACCACGAAACGCGTCCCGCAGACCGATCCCTGGGATAACGCCGCGGTTCTTGGCGACGGATGGTTCCACCTCTCATGGTTCGGCGCCTTCCGCCCCTTCGAGAACAACTGGATTTTCCACCAGGACCTCGGCTGGGTGTACGTTTCGGGAACCAGCGAGGCCAGCGTATGGTTGTGGTTGCCCGACTGGGGATGGCTGTGGACCTCCGCCGAGGCGCACCCTCACTTTCATTCGCATGACCAGCAGTCCTGGCTCTACTTCCTCTCCAAGGATGGGGCCGGCAAACCCGTGTTCTTTCACTACGGTACGCGCCAGTGGCTGAACGCGAAGCCGTAGGGAAGTGCGGAGCGGTGTTAAGCGCGGAGTGCGGAATGCGGAGTGCGGAATGGAATACAATCTCACGCAGAGCCGCGGAGACACAGAGAAGTGCAAACCGCTGATCTACGCTGATGGTTCAGAATTAATATGAGCGTATATTAGCGTGAATGAGCGGTTTCCCTCCAGTTATTGTCATTGCGAGGAAGGCCTGTGGCCTAGTCGGCTACGTTATTCCGCACTCCGCATTCCGCACTCTTATTTAACCAACGCCTTGGCGGCAGCGGCCCGGAGAGCGGCGGCGGATTTGGCGTCGAAGTTGGCGTTCCAGCGGATGGTGGCGGGTGACTTGCCCGAGAGGACACCATGGAACACGCAGGCGACGAGGTAGCCGCCTTGGGCCGAAGGATGGCTCCCGTCTCCTTTGTAGAGGCTCTTGAAAAGGGGTTTGTCCTCGGCGTGAATGATGGCGAAGGCATGGCCAACGGGAGCGAGCAAGGCATCGTTTTCCTTGGCCGCTTTTTCATAGGATGCACTGATTTTGCCGTGCATGGTGCGGAAGTCGGGAAAGACGTGTTTGTTTCGCTTGTCGCCGTCGCGGCGTCCCCAGGTCATGAAGAGGCAGGGCTTGGCTCCTTGTTTCTTGATCGCGGCGCAGAGCCCGGTGGCTCCGTCGTGGAAGCTCTTGACGAATTGTCCCGGGAGACCCGCCTTCTGGCTTTGCTCCTGAATGAACACGACGTCCCACTTGGCGGAGGCCAGTTTCTTGCGGCTATTCCCATTCTGGAGGTGAAACATGAGGTCCTTGCCACCTGGTGTGAGAAAGTGCGGCTCGTAACCGGTGTTTTCCCGCTTGAACACTTCCTTGATGAAGGCGGCGCTTTGGGCGGTGTAGCTGTTGCCAAGAAAGAGGGCTTTCTTTTGGGCGGCGGCCAAGGGAGCCGCGAGGACGGCGAAACAGAGGAAAAGAGATAAGGATTTCATGATTGAGAAAGGGGGAAGTGAGATCGCTTATTTCTCGAAGGCGACCTTGACCTCAAGTATGCCCACGCAACTGTCTTCTTTCGGTGTCATCTTGATCCGTATGGCGTCGCAACTAAGCGGGGCCGCGGGATGCACCAAGTTGTACTGGTTGGCCCGGGTGTCGTAACGGTCCGTGACGTAGAGCTCGAAGGGCTTCCATTGGCCGCCTTGCTGAACTTCCAATGACCACTCCTTGGGAAACCAGACGTCCTGCCTGTCCTGCATCCAGTAAACGCCCACGCTGCGCACTTTCTTGGTGCCGTGAAAGCGGGCTTCGATCCATTGCTCCTTGCCCTTTTGCGGGCGGCTCGTCCAGCGCGGCACCTTCTTGCCGCTGGACCAGCGGGGCTCCTTGTTGTCGCCGATCGCCGACAAGGTGTCGCGGTCGGAGGTTTGAGAGGCGGTGATCTCGGCGAATATGCTTTCCTTGGGCAACACGTGGGGGTCGAACACGCTGAGGCCCTTGTCCTTGGGAAACCAGACCGTCATGGAGGTTTCCCCGCGGTTGTTCCAGGCGTAGTAGGGGGTGAGGGTGAGTTCTCGGCTTTCCTCCTTGCCGTCCTTGGTAACCGCATGGGCGGGCAAACTGACTTGGATGAAGGAACCCGAGGGGATGGTGGTCTTCTTGACCTTGGCCTTGGAGGCATCGGCTTTTTCGCCGAGGAAGAAGCGCTGGGTGGCGCCGCCGTTGTCGAGTCCCTCGGCGCAGAGCACGAAGGGACCGCGGGTGAGGGCGAGGCGTCCGCGGTTGTCCTCCACGTTTTCATGGCAGCGGCTGGTCTTCACGTCCATGGAAAGCACCAACTTCACTTGGTCGCCTTTCTTCCATTGGCGCTCGAGCACGGCGAACCCGCGCTCGATCTTGGCCTCGACGGGCTTGCCGTTGAGAAACAGTTTCCATGGTTCCTTGACTGCTTCGAGGTAGTGGTAGAGCTCGCCCGGCACGAATTGCTTGCCGGCCCAGGTCGGGATGCGGAGCAGGAGGCGGAAGTCGGTTGGCTTTTTCGGGGAAAGATTGATTTCTATGGCGCCGTCGTTGGGGTAGGCCGTCTTTTGCCGGATGCCTACCTCCGTGCCCGCGATTTTCGCGGTGGTGGCGCTTTCCGCGTAGAAGGTGACGTAGAGGTCCTTTTCGTCATGGGCGTAGGTCATGCCCTGGACTTGCGGCAGGAGGCGGGCCATGTTGCTGGGGCAGCAGGCAGTGCCGAACCAAGGGGCTCGTCCTCCCGTGCCATGATTGAAGGGGTACTTGCCGTCCGCCCCGAGCGGGTTGACGTAGAAGAAGCGGTTGCCTTCCAGATTGACCGCGGCGAGGACGTTGTTGAGGAGGGCGACCTCCGCTACGTCGAGGTACTTGGCGTCCTTGTGGAGGAGAAACATGCGGTAGTTGAACAATACGTTGCCGACCGCGGCGCAGGTCTCGTTGAAGGCGTCCTCGTTGGGCAAAAGGTATTGCGGACCGAATCCCTCGATTCCGTGGATTGCCCCAAGTCCACCCGTGATGTGCATGCGGGTGTTCACGATGTCGCCCCAGATGCGGTCGAGAGCCTGGGCGTAGGCCGGGTTGTTCGTCAACTGGCCTACGTCGGCCATGCCCGCGTACAGGTAGGTGGCTCGCACGGCGTGGCCGACGGCTTCCTTTTGCTCCGTCACGGGCGCTTGCTGCTGGGCGTAGGTGCGGGAGCGCACCCCTTCGCCTTGGGGAACGTAGGTCACGCCGCGCACCTCGAGAAACTGGCGGGCCATGTCGAGATAGAGCTGCTTGCCCGTCACCTTGTACAGCTTGACCAAGGCCAGTTCCATTTCCTGGTGCCCAGGGGCCTGCCTGATGGGCTTCCCGTCGTTGTACTTGGGGTCACCCTCGAAAAACACCTTGTTGACGTGTTGAGCGTTCTTCTCAGCCACCTTGAGCAGCTTGTCCTTGCCCGTGGCGAGGTAGTAGGCGATGGCGGCCTCGTACATGTGCCCCATGTTGTAGAGCTCGTGGCTGTGCAGGACGTAGGTGTAGGGTTTGTCGCCCATCATGTTCTGGGCCCGGCCTACGCCCGTGGTGTGGGAGGGATAAAGATAACCGTTCGGCTCTTGGGCCGCCGCTATGACGTCGACGATGCGGTCGAACTGCGCCTCCAGTTCGGGGTCGTCCTGCAATTGGGCCAAGTAGGCGGCTCCCTCCATTACCTTGTATAGGTCGGAGTCGATGAAACGGTGGGGTCGGTGACCCTCCACCTTCTTGCCCGCCAAATGGTCGGCGGCGGCCTGCAGGTGAGCCACGCCGGGCTCGGTCTTCTCAAAAGCGAAAGGCACCAGCACCTTGCGTTGGGTGATGAGGCGCGGACGCCAGAACTCGCTCGTCATCTCCACCTCGTGAAAGGGGATCGGTTGCAGCGGTTTGTCGGCGGCGTGGAGGGCAAGGCCCGTGAACAGGACGGTGAGTGATGCGGTGAGGAGGGCTTTCATTGGAATCGTAGTGGACTAGGCTGGAATGGAAGGGTTTACTATTCAGATGGCTTGGGGATTTTCAAGTCTTGCAGGGCGATGACCCGGCACCCGGATTCTTTCAGGTGCTTCATATAGGCCTCGAATTTTTCCGGGTCGGTGTTGACCCAAGGGTGTTTGACGTCGGGCACGCCGTGGAAGGTCATTATGGCGATCTTCCCATTGCCTGCCTTGGCCACTGCCTCCTTGAACTGCGCCAACGTACTCTTCGGTTTGCCGTCGAAAGCCTGTGGCATGAGCAGGGGGTCGTCTTTTTCCGGGTCGTAGGCGCGTGATCCCCCCGTTCGGGCGAACCGGTAGCCGCGTTGACGTAATACTTTAACCGCTCGCTTGGTGGTCTGGTAAGCTGGGTAACAAAAGCTGACCGGTTTCGGGATGCCATGCGTTTCGCATTGCTTCTCGATATACTCGACGTCCGCGTGGAGTTGCTCCTCGGTTTGTCTACCGACCGAGATATGTCGCCTCGTGTGGTTGCCGATCTCGAAGCCGTCCTCGTGGAGCTTCTTGATTTGCTCCCAGGTCATGTAGTTCTTCTTGTCTTTTGAAAAACCAAAGCCTTCGGTGATGAAGAAGGTGGCTCCGAAACCATACTTCTTGAGCAGGGGCGCCACGAAGGTTGCCTGGCTGGCGACCGAGTCGTCGAAGGTGAGGACCACGGTTCCGGGATCCTTCTTCTCGGCGCCAAGGTTGGTGAGGCACAACAGGAAGATGAGTAAGATTCTTGGTTTCATATTTTGATAATGAATGGGTGAGTTCTTCCGATTAGTGGGGGCATAGATGAACCTCAAGTTGCAGGCAATCCCGATCAAGCTCGCCTTGGCATGGTTTTCATAATAGCGAAGCAGCATGTTCACCCTCAGAACCGCGCTCATCGCATCATTCTTTGCATGCACCCTCAGCTTGGCGGCGAAGCCCCTGATCGTGGCCCATCGCGGGGCCTCCCAAGACGCGCCTGAAAATACCTTGCCTGCCTTTCAATTGGCATGGGAACAGGGAGCGGATGCCATCGAGGGCGACTTTCTTCTGACCAAGGACAACCGGATCGTCTGCATACACGACAAAAGCACCGAGCGTTTGGCCGGACGCAAACTGATGGTCAAGGATTCGACTCTCGCTCAATTGCAGGAACTGGACGTCGGTATAAAGAAGGGTGAAAAATTCAAGGGCACGAAGATACCCACCATTGCGGAGGTCTTCGCCACCATTCCCGAGGGCAAGAAGATCTTCATCGAGATCAAGTGCGGCAAGGAAATCATCCCCTCCTTGCTCAAGGCCATCCAGGCATCGGGGCTCAAGGACGAGCAGGTCATTATGATTTGCTTCCAACCTGAAGTCGTTCGGGTTTTCAAGGCCAAGGCGCCCCGGTACAAGGTCTATTTGTTGAGCAGTTTCAAGAGAAGCGAGGAGGGTGTTTGGACACCTTCCATCGAGGCCGTGCTGCAGACACTGAAGACCACCAAGGCGGATGGGCTTGATTCTCACCACGGCATTCCCGAGGAAATGGCAAGGCGCATCCTCAAGGAAGGCTTCGAGTGGCACGTCTGGACGGTTAACGACCGGGAAACTGCCAAGCGCTTGAAGCAACTGGGGGTGCAGTCGATCACCACTGATGCCCCGGGTAAGATCAAAAAGGCCTTGTGAACTCCTCTTGGGTAATCCATCGACTCAATGCAGTAAAAGAATGAACCGATGTTTCTGCGAATTTTTCC
Source organism: Opitutia bacterium (assembly GCA_002721705.1). Classification (GTDB taxonomy): domain Bacteria; phylum Verrucomicrobiota; class Verrucomicrobiia; order Opitutales; family Seribacteraceae; genus UBA2993. The sequence continues at coordinate 8,001 of PBLJ01000003.1, read as the reverse complement.
ACTACTCCTTTTCATGACGGGCTGTTCCACTTCAAAGCCTCCCTCATCGGATGGTTCTCCGGAAACGGAAGAGGAAACGGTCATCCTCCTGCACGGGATGGGGCGCACCCGGGCGTCCATGCTGGTCATGAGCAAGCGCTTCAAGGATGCCGGGTACAAGACCTTGAATTTCCCCTACAACCAAGTCAGCCGCTCCCTCGACGACATATCCGGGGAATTGATCGCGTTCATCCGCTCAAAGGTAAAGACGCCCCGCTATCATATGGTCGCTCATTCTCTTGGCAGCATCATCATCCGCGATGCTTTTCGAAAGGAGTATCCCGAAGGGCTGGGCAGGATCGTCATGTTGGCGCCCCCCAACCAACCCGCTGAACTAGCCAAGCGCTTCAAGAAGAATTTCGTCTATCGCTTGATCACGGGGGACAGCGGGCAAAAACTGTCCGAGGATGAGTTCTACGGCGACTTGCCTGTACCGAAAGCCGAATTCGGAGTCATTGCCGGCGACAAGGGACAGAAACTGACCTTTTCCGAGCCCAACGACGGCTTGGTTACGGTGGAGAGTACCAAACTGGACGGCATGAAGGACTTTGTCGTCCTCAATCATGCCCATACTTTCATCATGAATTGCAAAGACACCTTCCAACAGTGCAAAAGCTTCATCGAGACGGGGAGCTTCCAAGCGAAGGCGGAGCAAGCGGACTCCGAATAGCGGGCTCAAGCAACGGGCTCAGCCCCGTGTTCAGGGAGACGTGACGTTTACCTTGTGGCTATGGATCTTGCCGTTGAACTTGTTCGGGACCTTGTATTGGCCCACCGGGTCCTTGAAGTCTTCCCCTAGGTACATGCCGATTACGGGCTGACCGAGGAACAAGCCGGGTGATTCGCGCCGGGCCACCTCCTTGCCGTTGACCGAGAGGGTGATCGTCTCGTCATCCAAGGAGGCGGACACGGTGACTCGTCCCTCGACCTTTTTCTTGGCCACGAGCTCGGTCAGTTCACCCTTGTTGCGCATGCAGAAGGCGGGTTTGCCCTTGGTGAAATAGAGGGCGTACCCGAATTGCACACCACCGTGGGAGATCACCACGCCCTTGGGCTTGGCGTGCTCGATCTCGGCGGTGATGGTGAAGGGGCGTCCTTTGACTTGCGGGGGATTGGGCAAGGCTATGGCGTTCGAGGCGCCCTTGTTTTTCGGATATACCTTGGCCCGCTTAGCCCAGACGTTCCACTGCTCGGCGAGCTCTTTCAACTTGTCGGGATGGGAAGCCGCGAGGTTGTTTGTCTCGGTGCGGTCCTTCTCGATGTCGTAGAGCTCCCACTTGGCGGGGACGACCCCGCTGGCGGCGGAGACCCCGCGGCCGACCAGTTTCCATTTGCCGTCGCGGACGAAGGCATTGTTCTCGTGCTCCACGAAGAAGGGCCCTTGGCGGTTCAATGGCTTGCCATCAAAGGAGGGACGAAGCGATATGCCGTCGATGGGCAGGACGTCGTTGCCCTTGTAGGTCTTGGGATAATCAGCTCCTGCGACGTCGAGGATGGTGGGCATCACGTCGATCAACTGGGCCGGCTGGCGGTACCAGTCCTTGCCCGCCCGGATGCCCTTGGGCCAATGCATGAAGAAGGGAGTGGCTGCTCCGCCCTCGTGGACGAAGTGCTTGTAGAGGCGGAAAGGCGTGTTGCTGGCGTTGGCCCAAGCCTCGCCGTAGCTGTTGGAATGTTCTTGGTTGCGTTTCTCTATGTCGTAGAAGTTTCCCCGCCCGAACATGCCGCCCTCCTGGCAGCCTCCGTTATCGGCGAGGAAGAAAATGAGCGTATTGTCGAAGGTCTTCGACTCCTTGAGGTGCGCCACGAGTTTTCCTACGTTTTGGTCCACCCGGTCGATCATGGCGGCGTAGACCGACATCTTGAGATCCATTTCGTCCTGCTTGTCCTCGCTCAGCGAATCCCAGTCCGGAATGCCCGGGGTGCGGGGCGAGAGGGGCCAGTCCTCGCGGATTAATCCGGACGCAATTTGCCGCTTGAGGCGTTGCTGTCTGAGCTTGTCCCAGCCGATCTTATATTTGCCGCGGTATTTCGCAACGTCGTCCTCGAAGGCCTGCAACGGCCAATGCGGCGCGGTGTAGGCTAAATAGAGAAAGGCGGGCCGCTTCTTCTTGGCCGCATGCTCCTCCTTGAGAAAGCGTATGGCGTAGTCGGTGAAGGCATCGGTAGTGTAAAAGGCCTCGTCGGTAGTGCTTTTCGGGTTGGCCAGTTGCTCGTTCCCCAAGGTCATGTCGCGCGGGCTGATGGGATGAAAGAAGCGGGTGGCTCCGGATATGCAGCCAAAGTATTTCTCGAAGCCCCGCTGCAGGGGCCAGCGATCCCTGGCGTTGTTGCCCAGGTGCCACTTGCCCGCCATGAGGGTGGCGTAGTCATGCCCCTCGAGGGCTTCCGCTATGGTGACGCACTGGCGGTTGAGGTAGCCTTGGTATGCGGGCGGCCTGTCCTTGCCGCGGTTGTTGTTGGGCGGTTGGGTCATGTGCCCGATCCCTACCTCGTGCGGATGAAGTCCGGTCATCAAGGTGGCCCGGGTGGGGCAGCACCTTCCGCTGTTGTAGAACTGAGAGAAGCGCACGCCGCCCTTGGCGAGGGCATCGAGGTTCGGGGTGTCGATCTCACCGCCATGGTAGCCGAGATCGGAGAATCCCATGTCGTCCACCATGATGAGTATGACGTTGGGGCGCTCGGCGGCTCCGGCGGTCAGACAGCCGATGGCATGGAACAAAAGCAGAAAGAGCAGAAAGGGCTTGGTTTTCATGGACTGAAACGGACGGGGGAATGGAGTCGGCGAATCCTATGACGAATGAAAGCGACGCGCAAGCGCAACCTGTTGGGTCGAACACGGAATTCTAACAAAACGCGTGGTGACGAGTCGTAACTATTGGAACCCGTTGGAACGAAATTGAACGACTAACCACTTGTTGAGCCATGAAGAAAATTATCCAAGCATCATTCCTACTGGCGATCGCCAGCTTCGTTCACACCAGCAGCGGCAAGGGAGAGATCTCTACTCTTCCCGCACAGGTCAAGTTCGACCCCGGAACAGTTTCCTTGTTCGCTGATTTCTCCAACCAACCCAAAAACGGCGCCGTTCCCGTTTACTTGATCAATGGAACCGGGGCTCCTCTGCAGCTCGCGGCCCAAGATGGCGACATCTACCTCAAGCTGGAGGCCCAAAACGAAGACGGCAAGTGGGTGCGCGTGCAACCACACGCCTATAGCTGGTGCGGCAACAGCTACTTCAGTCCACCAAAGGTGCCAGCCAAGCATTTTCGCATGGTGGGGGGATATCAGCCCGCCAAGGGGAAGAAAAGCAAGGTGCGCTATACCTTGTACGGCCAAACCTTCAAGGTGAGCTCGAACGTCGGCACGGGCCTTGTTTGCCCGCGGGCTGCGGATCTGGCTTCACGCGACGTCATGTCCGTTCGGTACGGTGATTTTGATCATGTCGCCAAAGTGGCCCTCGGCGAACTTGACCCGAAGAATGAAATGGACCACGTGAGAAATCTTCAAGGTACCGCAATCAATGCCTTGGGTTCAGGCCGGTTCGATGCCAAGAAGAGCAATGAAATCCTCGCCCAAGTCATTCAGAAGTGTCCCCGTATGAAGGGATATGCAACGTCCGCCCAGGCCCGCTTGAAGAAGCTTGCCGCCAAAGGCGATTGAGCAAAACGGCGGGACGAGGCCTCCCTTTTAGTCAGGGGCCATCCTGATTGCTCTTATTCTCCAATAGAGGATTGAAAACACGGCGTTTGATGCATAACGCTTGGTTTTTCCTCACCCATGAACGGCGCGTTGCATTCTTCTCTATTTGCATGGTTGTTGCTGGCCTCAACAGCCTATGTGGCGCCGGCTGAAGAAGGGGACAAGTCCAAGAAGATTGAGGCAGCTCTCGAGGAAGCCGTGGCCGAGGCAAAAATTCCCGGGATGGTGGCGGCGATCACTTCCTCGGAGGGCGTCCTTGCGATCGGGTCCGCAGGAGTCCGCAAGGACGGGATCGACGCGAAACTGAGGCAGCAGGATCACATTCACTTGGGTTCCTGCACCAAGGCGATGACCTCCGTGCTTATGGCTATGTTGGTCGCCGAGGGAAAGCTTACTTGGGACACCTCCTTGATCACCATCCTGCCAGAGCTCAAGGGCAGGATACATTCCGACTATCACGCCGTCACCGTCTGGCAATTACTCACCCATAGGGCGGGAGTGGAGGCCAACGCCGAGAACTGGTGGATTCATGGCAAAATGGAGCTGGGAAAGCGGCGCTTGGCGATCCTCGCGGCAAACCTCGAGGAGGCGCCGACCCGCAAGCAGGGAGCGTATCACTATTCCAACTTGGGGTATATGATCGCGGGATGCATGGCGGAGAAAATCACAGGCTCCACTTGGGAAGCCCTGATGCGAAAACGCATCTTCGATCCACTTGGCATGGAGTCTGCCGGCTTTGGGCCTCCGGGCGCTTTAGGGAAAACGGACCAGCCGTGGGGGCACGTTCGGTCGGGCGATGGCTGGCGTGCCCGACAATTCGACAATGCCGAAGCCCTTGGCCCGGCCGGACGCGTGCACGCATCCTTTTCAGATTGGGCGAAGTTCCTCGCCATGCAACTGCCAGGTGGCCAGACCCTCGGGCTCGATCGCAAGGCCTTGGACAAATTGATCACCCCCACGGGCAACTATGCCGGTGGCTGGAGAGTGACCAGGCGCGCTTGGGGAAAAGGCACCGTATTGACCCACAGTGGAAGCAACACCATGTGGTACGCCCTCGTCTGGGTAGCCCCCAGACTGGACCGCGCTTTTCTGGTCGCCACGAACTCCCGTGACGACAACTCCCATCGGATTTGCGACCAAATGATCGGCCAACTCATTAAAATCGATCAGGCTAATTGAATCATTCGAACTGACAGTTTGAGTTTGGTCCGTTAATCGTTTCCTCCAAGATTTGATCCCTTCCATAATGAAGCCATTTTCTCACCTCGCAATCGCTCTTCTGTTCGCACTGCTTGTCTTGCCGGTGTTCGCGGAAGTGGCTTTGCGTGAAGTGATCGTCAGCCACACCGATGAAAAGGGTATTCTGCAGCTTTATCGCATGAAGGAGGACGGCTCGGACAGCCGGCAACTCACTTTTTCCAAGCATGGATGCCGCATGCCGAGCATCTCGCCCAATGGCAAGAAATTGGCCTACGTGGAACAGGTGGACCATTCGTTGGCCATCCGTGTTTCGGACCCAGACGGCCAAAACGCCCGGACATTGATCAAGGAAGGCATGAACCTTATACCCTCCTGGTTCCCTGACTCGGAGCAACTGGTCTGGATGAAGGTGAAGCCTCAACCGAAACAGGACCCGGCCCGCAATGCCCAGATCCACGCAGTCGACGTCAGGACGGGGAAGGCCCGCAGGCTCTTCACCGACAAGGAGCAATTGAAACACAGCAACGCCATGCCGGTGGTTTCCCCGCAAGGGGACCGCATTGCATTCGTCTCCAACCGCAGCGGCGAGATGCGCGTCTGGGTGAGCGCCTTGGACGGCAGTGGGGCCAAGCTGGTGTCCCAGCCGGAAAAGGACTACCACGACGAGATCAAGGCGGCGTTTGAGCAAAAGGTCCCCGCTTGGTCACCCGACGGGAAGTGGATCGCCCATTGGGAAGGCGTCGAGATGATTCACATGAGCCAGTTCACCGGAGTGCCCAACCCCAAGAGGGACCAAATGATTGCCGGTACCTTTCACGTTTGGGTGGTCGGAAGCGACGGGAAGAACCGCCGCAAGGCAGGCCGCGGAGACGATCCCACTTGGTCGCCCGACGGATTCGTCTCGAGAGCGTTTCCCGATCCCAGGAGGGGAGGGCCCATCGTCATGGTGGAGTCTGCGGCAGGCGACAAGGCATTGCCCATCGTGCCACCGAGAAGAAACTGGGGCCGCTTCACATGGGTGCCGCAGCAAACCGAGAAGAAGGCTGGGGCAGGTATCCCCGTGGTCGTCTCCTACCGTGGGCTGATCCATGCAATGAGCTACGACCGCAAGTTCCGCGAGGTCAAGGGCCCCACCGAGATGATCATCAAAACGCAGGCTGACTACGAGGCCTTCGTGGCCAAGATTCCGAAGCGGACGATCTCCAAGACGAACCCGTCTCCGCCGAGTAACGATCCTTTGCTGAAGAAGCCGCCCATCGACTTCAGTAAACACATGATGCTGGTCGCCGTTCGGGCAAACAGCATGTACGTCTCGCCTAAGCTCGAGTCCGTCGTCGCCCTCAAGGACGGCTTGCTTGTCCATATCTTGGACCCCGACCTCGGCGAAACCCGGTTTCTCAATCAAATGCAAGGCATCGGCACCTACCTGGCCGTCGTCGTGCCGAAACACGAGGGCCCTATCCAGTTCCTCAGGAAAAAGGGGAAGCCCGCTCCTCGACGCAAGTGAGCTCTCAAAGCTCTTGAACTGGCGCTCGTTTCCCGATTTTTACACTGAATCAAATGAAGAAACTAATCCCTATATTCCTAATCCCTTTACTCCTTTCTGCATGCGGAGGCCATTCCGGCAAATCGCCTTCCGAGTCGGTGAAGGCGGCTTCCAAGGCCGTTGCTTTGTCACCTGTCCTTATTCCCGTGGGCTCCGTCATAGGCGGAAGAAAAGTCGCCCAAAAATCTGCAGTGGCGGCCAAGGCGCCTCCGAAATGGTTTTCCGATGAAATCAGTGGGGAAGAACTGAAGGCCTTGATGAATCCAATGAAATTGGCAGGCAAGTGGCACTACATGGGGAGCAAGGAGAACCACCATTATTTTTCGCATGACGTAATCGGGAGAAAAATCTACCGGGTTATACAAACTGAATATCCGATGGAAGATCCCTTTAAGTTAACTTCGATCAAGTCAAAGTGGAGAAAGTTGGAAATTTTGAGGCCCCAACTGGAGCTTGTTCCCGAGGGCGATCAGTAGAAGTTGGATCCCCTGACCCGCCCAAGTGAGCTCTTCCTCGAATCAACTCCAGCGGGTGGTCGGTTTGCCGGGCGCCATCCTGATGGGCCTCGGTTCGATCATGGGAGCCGGGGTGTTCGTCAGCCTCGGGTTGGGTGAGGGGATCGCCGGACCTTCCGTGTTGCTGGCCTTGGGCCTCGCGGCGGTCGTGGCCACCTGCAACGGGCTCAGCAGCGCCCAGTTGGCGGCCAATCATCCGGTCAGCGGCGGCACCTACGAATACGGACACCGCTGGCTGACTCCTTCGCTCGGCTTCACAGCCGGCTGGATGTTTCTTTGCGCCAAGTCCGCCTCCGCCGCTACGGCGGCCCTTGGGTTTGCCATGTACCTAGCCCCGAACTACCTGTTGCCGATAAGTTTGGTCACGGTGACGGGCCTCACGGTGATTACGCTCACCGGCATGCAGCGAAGCAATGCCGTCAATGCCGTCATCGTCTCCGCGGTCCTCTTGACCTTGCTTGCTTTCGTGGCAGTGGGTTCTCCGGCGTTGCAAACCAACGGCGATCTCCTTCAGCCCTTCTTTGACTCCAACCGTGTACCGGAATTGTTCGAGGCTACCGCCCTTATGTTCGTGGCTTATACCGGATATGGACGCATCGCGACCTTGGGGGAAGAAGTCCGCGAACCCCGTCGTATCATACCCGTGGCGATCATTCTCACGCTGGGGTTGACTACCTTGCTTTACCTAGGCGTCACTGCAGTCAGCCTCGCCCATGCCGATGGCCAAGGCTTTCAGTCGCTCACCCTTCTCGCCGAAAAAATGGGCGGAACTACCTTGAGCATGGCCTTGACCGCCGGAGCAGCCCTGGCCTTGCTAAGCGTCTTGCTGAACCTCTTGTTGGGCTTGTCACGGGTCGCCTTGGCGATGGGGCGGCGGGGCGACTTGCCGGAGGCCACTGGCAGGATTAAGCAATCCACCAAGGTGCCTGCAGTAGCGACGGTGTTGGTTGCGGTGGTGATCGGCGGACTCGTTTGCGTCGGCGACGTGAAACTGACCTG
>PBLJ01000037.1 GCA_002721705.1 Opitutia bacterium | reverse complement strand
CCCGTCAAGGTGACCGACTCCCCCGTGAAGACCAAACCCGGGGCCTGCGGGGAGGCGGTGATCTCCGGGCGCAGGTACTTCAATATCGTTTCGCTTAACTTATCCGTGGTGATGGATCCGTCACCCACCTCGGCGCTAACGACTGCGCCACTCGCGGAGGCGTTGCCGTCGCGGAAATAGAGGTCGAACACCCCCGCCACGGTGGCATTCAGGTCGGCCGCGTAGACTTTATTGGAGTAAACGCCGGACGCCGTTGAGCCTGCCACGACGTAGATCTTGTCGCCGAGGATGGCGGAGTCGGCCACGAACTTGTTTTCAGGCAGGGAGCCGGCAGCCGTCCATTGGTTGGTAAACGAATCGAAATACTTGATCGAATGGAGAAAAGAACTGCCATTACTTCCGCCCGCCACGTAGATCCTACCGTTCGCCACCCACGCGGATGGCCAAGCTCGTGAAGTCGTCAGCGAAGTACCCACGGTCCAGGAATCAGTAGCTAAGTCATAGGTTTCGACCTTATCGAGCTGGTTTCCATCATTATGCCCGCCAATGGCCCACACCTTATCATTGAAAGAAACCAGTTTCGTTCCATGACGGGTGGTCGGCATGGCCGCTTTCTGGCTCCATTGGTTGGTGGCGGGATCGAGCTCGAGTACTTGATTGATTTCCTGATTGGCTGAATTCTTACCCCCGACCAAGAGAATCTTGCCGCCAACTGTAATTGCGGTTCCGCTATTCACCTCGCTCGGCAAGGCGGGCCCCGCCGACCATTGACCCGTCTGTGGATCGTAGATCTCCACGCTGGAAAGGCCGACTCCGCCGATTGCGTAGAGCTTGCCATTGAGAACAGCGGCGGCCACACCATGTCGGGCTACGGACATGGGGTTCAAGGTTTCCCATTGGTTGGTGGTTGAATCGTAGCGTTCGGCAATGTTCTTGGCGGAGCCATCGTAGCCGCCCACGAAGTAGATTTTGCCATCGAGAGACTCGACGCAGTCGAAGGCATACCTCGCCACCGAGACGGGGGCCTTTTCCTCCCAGACCAATTCCTTGGGCGCACCCTGTTGGTAAAGCGAATACCCGGTGGGAACGGACTGACCGGACTGCACAGCGATCAGGCTGCCCGCGGGGGCTACGACGGCGCTGCCGTTACCATCGCTGGCAGGAGCGCTGGCGTTGAGATCGGCCAGCAAGCCGGGGGCAAGCATGCCGGCGGTAATGGAACCCGGGGCGACCTCGGCGCTGACGGTCGCCCCGCCCGCGGAGGCGTTGCCGTCGCGGAAATAGAGGTCGGTGAAAGAAGAGTACGGAGCATATTCAACGATATCAACGTTCGAGGAGGACGCCGCACCGCTAGTAGTCTTGATTGAGCCACCCAGGAGATAGATTTTGTCACCGAGCAAGGCGCTTTGAAAGTATTCGCGGATACTCAAGAGGCTGCTGCCAGCGAGCCAACTGTTGGATGAAACGTCGTAAATTTCAACTTTGTTCGTTCGAGTTGTAGTTGGTCCCGAGGAGTCTTCCCCACCCAGGGCCAGAATCCGATCCGGAAGAAAGGAAAAATGAGACGCTTTTTCGGAAGGAGGATTCATTGCCAACCAAGAGCCGTTGTCTTCCAATCGATACAAACAGTTGCCGCTCTCGGCTGCACCAGAAGTATATGCGCCAACGGCAAAAAGCTTACCAGAGCACGACCCCAAGCTGACAGATGTCATTGTAACGGGTATAGCCGTCTTTTCCGACCAAGTGTTCGCAATGGGATCGTAAGCATAGACGGCGGTGTAGCCAGTCGCGCCGCTGGCAGTGTAGCCCGCGACGTAAACCTTTCCTTGAAACACAGACAATGCAAGCGGGAGGTATGTGGATGAAGCTCCCCCTGTACGATTTGTCAGAAGCGCGGGAAGAGAGCTAAGGTCCGCCCATTGGCCTGTGCTCGGATCAAAAGATTTCAGTGACAGGGAAGAGCCTGTGGGCGGGTTTCCGGTTGGTGAAAACAGGACCAAGATCTTATCGTTCACTGACACTGCCCCGCAAACGGCTGCTGCAGGCATGGGAGCCAAGCTGCTCCAAAGGTTCGTAGCAGGGTCGAAGACGCGGGCGGTGGCAGTGAGTTCAAGCATGTTGGTTTGGTTATTTTCCACATTGCCTCCAAAAACATAGAGCTTACCGGCATGCCCCGTCGCTCCGAACGTCAGTCGTGGCTCGGGCAAGGGAACGCCAACGGACCAAGCACCCTTTCCAACCAAGAGCCGATTGTAACCTGCAGGGACCGATTGCCCCGGGGCAACCGGTAAAACCAGTGCAGCAGTGCCGTTGCCATCGCCCGCAGGGGCGCTGGCGTTGAGGTCGGCCAGCAATCCGGGCGTCAGCATGCCGGCTGTGATAGAACCGGGGGCGATGGAGGCGTCGAGGTCGTCGAGAACTTCTTGCGGGAGCATTTCGCGGGTGACCACGATGGTGCGGTTCAAGTCGGCGAGAACGTCGGAAGGAAGCATCTCACGCGTGATGACAATGGAATTGTTCAAGTCGGCGAGGACGTCGGGTGGCAACATCTCGCGGGTAATCACGATGGTGCGGTTCAAGTCGGCCAACACCTCGAGCGAAAGCATGTCCCGGGTCACGGCCCCGGGCTGAACGGCGTTCGCCACGTCTGCCACCTTGGCGGTGTCCGCAGTCAAGGCATGGGCAGCCGACACGATGCGCTGGTCGGGCTGGAGGTGATGGAACGGCTTGCCGTCTCCTTCCGAGAAATGGACCCGCAGAAAGACCACGGGATGGTCGAGGAAGAGACGAGGCGGAATGGCCGCCATGTGGGTCGTGCTATCGTCGCCAAGGAGCACGGAGTAGTGACCGCGGGTCACTTGAGTGGTGACGGCGGCATCATTGGGGGCGTTGCGCCAGAGAACGTTCCCCTGCGGATCGACGAGCTGGAAACGAAAGTGGCCGAGGCCGTCGTGGGCGAAGCCATGCACGGTGAGTTTGCCCGAGTAGGCCACGGGAGCAGCGGACAAATCGGAAAGCGAAAACTGGAAAGCGGAAAGGAGAAGGAGAAGAAGTACGGAGTGCGGAATGCGGAGTGCGGAAGAACATAACCGACTAGGCCAAAGGCCACCCCAAACCATGGTTTTCGGATTCCGCCGACGGCGGAGGGAGCAAACGATTTGCTTTATTCGACTAAAGAAAGGACTCATGAGGCGAAAAAAGACATTATGCATGCAAAAGTGAGAGGCAAGGTGATTTGAGTGGATTGCCGCGTCGCTTCGCTCCTCGCAATGACAGCAGAGGAAGGCGCTGCAACCACCGACCATCCGAAAGCTAAAGTTTCCGGTGGCCTTTGGCCTAGTCGGCTACTTTTTTCCGATTTGTATTTCTCCGCGGCTCTGCGTCTCTGCGTGAGAATATTTCCCCCGCTTTCCGACTTCCGAGGTTACCCCAAGGCCTCGATGGCGGTAGCGAGGTCGATGTCCTTGGCGGTCACCTTGCCGCCGGCGGAGTGCGTGTTGAGGGCGATGTCCACGCGGTTCCAGCAATTGAAGATCTCGGGGTGGTGGTCGCGTTGCTCGGCCTCGAAGGACAATCGCACGATGAATGCGGTGGCAGCCCGGAAATTATCGAAGGAGAAGGATTTCTTTATGCGATCGTCCTCGTGGCTCCAACCGGGAAGATCGGCGAGGCCGGTGGCTATTTGGTCGGGAGAAAGTGGCTCATCCATGGTCAGACAGGGTTTTCGTGGTTGCGCCGAGCGTCGAGACTCGACGTTTTGTTGTTTTTTCAGGAGCCTTTCAAAAAGACAAGATTGTTCGCAAGATTCGCATGGGAATCGAGATGACGCAGGAAGTACCCCAACACGTGGGAATCATCATGGATGGGAACGGCCGTTGGGCAAAGCGGCGCGGCAAACCTCGTCTGCACGGACACCGCAACGGCGTGATCAACGTGCGGAGGGTCTTGGAAGAGGCCAAGGTATTGGGCGTGCCCTACGTCACGCTTTTCGCCTTCAGTGTGGAGAACTGGAGTCGTCCACCTCTGGAAGTACGCGGCTTGATGGCTTTGTTGCGGGAATTCCTGCGGCGCGAAACCCGCAACATGGTGAAAGACGGTATTCGCCTGCGTGTCATTGGTGATTTCGGGGGCCTCCCTCCAAAGGTGCAAGCGATACTTAGGGAGTCCATCGAGGCCACCAAGCACAACGACGAGCGGCACCTGAGCCTGGCCTTGAATTACGGTTCGCGAGCGGAAACCATAGAGGCAGTGAAAAAATACGTCAAACTGGCGCAAAGCGGCGAAGCAAACCCCGATGAGCTGGACTGGGAAACATTCTCCGACTTGCTCTACACCGCGGACTTGCCGGATCCCGACCTCATCATACGCACCTCGGGCGAAAACCGCTTGAGCAATTTCCTTTTGCTACAAGGCGCCTACGCCGAAATTTACATGACCCCGGTGCTGTGGCCCGAGTTCGACGAGAGAGAATTCCGCAAGGCTGTGGAGTCCTATGGACAGAGGGAACGCCGTTTTGGCAAGACAGGGGAGCAAGTGCGTTCCGAACAACCCATACCGGAAGAAGCGCCATGTTGATCCGCACGCTCAGTACCTTGGGCCTTTGGGGCTTGGTTTTCTGCACGATCTATTGGGGACAGGAATACGGGGGCATTTGGTTGCTGACCTTGGCGGCGGTCTTTACCCAATCCGAAATCTACATGATGCTCACCCGCATGAACCAGAGGCCGCTCCGCTTCGAGGGGCTGTTGGTAGGAGTCGCCGTCATACCGTGCACCTTTTATTGGGACCAAATAAACGCCGTGGACCTCCTGGCCGCCGCGGTGGTGTTGACGGTTTCCGCCTCGCTTTTTCGACCCAGCGGAAGCCGGGACGCCTACGTCAAGAGACTGCCGGCCACTTTCTTCGGTATACTCTACGCCCCGTTTCTCATCCATTTTTATCCACGCATTCTGCAAACCGTGGAAGCGCACGACTTGCAAAACAATGCCGAGCTCGGGTTCGGCATGTTCTTCGTGCTCTGGATCGTGGCGGTCTCCAAGTTCAGCGACATGGGCGCCCTGTTGGTGGGTCGTGGTATCGGACGCACCAAGATGGCCCCCTCCATCAGCCCGGGCAAGACGGTGGAAGGCTTGCTCGGCGGAATCGCCACCGCCACCCTAGTGGGAGCCGGGCTCCCTTTCCTTTTCCCGCAATGCGTGCCGGAAAACCTGGCCTTTGGCCCCATGGAAGCATGCTTGTGTTCGATCCCCATCGCGGTGGTTGCGGTGATTGGCGACTTGATCGCCTCGGTTCTCAAGCGATTGGCTGGAGTCAAGGACTCGGGAGGAGTGATTCCAGGCATAGGCGGTATGCTCGACCTGATGGACAGCCTCATCCTGAGCGCCCCGGTTGGATACCTCATCCTGATCTGCCTTCTTTCACAATGAGCGAACCACGGAAGGTCGTCCTTCTGGGCGCGACCGGTTCCATAGGGACCAATGCCTTGCGCATACTGCGGGCTCATCCCGACAAATTGCAACTGGTAGGCGCTTCCGCCCATTCGAATGCCAACGACCTGCTGCAAATCGCCGAGGAGTTCGCATTGAAATGGATTTGTCTGACCGATGAAGACGCCCGGGAACAAGCTGCGGGCAAAGTACCCGAGGGAACGGAACTACTGAGCGGAAGCGCCGGTCTGGAAGAACTGGCGATCCTGGAGGAAGCCGACGTGGTCTTGGTAGCGGTGGTCGGAGCGGCCGGGCTGTCCCCCACCCTCGCCGCCTTGGGAGCTGGCAAGGACGTGGCCTTGGCCAACAAGGAAGCCCTCGTGGCAGGCGGACAGTTCGTGATGGAGGCAGCCCGAGCGAGCGGAGCCCGTATTCTGCCCACCGACAGTGAGCACAATGCAGTGTTCCAGTGCCTGGGCGGCGGCTCGACCGAGCAGGTGGAGAAAATCATTTTGACGGCATCGGGCGGGCCTTTTCTTGACTGGTCGGCCGAACGCATGGCAAAGGTGACCCCGGAAGAGGCGTTGCAGCACCCGAACTGGTCGATGGGCCCGAAGATCACGGTGGATTCGGCCACCATGGCGAACAAAGGGCTTGAGGTCATCGAGGCCCGCTGGTTGTTCGACCTGCCCCCGGAACGCATCGAGGTAGCGGTGCATCCGCAAAGCGTGGCTCACTCCTTCGTGCAATTCGTTGACGGCTCGCTGGTAGCTCAGTTGTCGCCGCCCTCGATGACCTTCGCCATCCAGCACGCCCTCCTTTTTCCCGACCGGGCGCCTGGCGTGGATGACACGGTGGACTTCACCCAACCGTTCTCGCTTGATTTCCAACCTGCCGACCTCGAGCGCTTTCCCTGCCTCCGCTTGGCTCGCGAAGCATTGACGGCTGGAGGCTTAGGTCCCGCGGTGTTCAACGCCGCCAACGAGGTGGCGGTGGAAGCTTTTCTGGAGAATCGGATTGGCTTTTCCTCGATCTCTCGCACCATCGAGCGTTCGCTCGAGACAATGGAACTCCGAGAACCCAACGATTTAAATGATATCTTCGCGGCCGACGCGGAAGCTCGTCGCGTGGCCACCGCAGTCGCCCATTCGCAAAAACCATCATGAGCTGGCTGCCTTATTTAACGGATTTCTGGTTCATTCTGGTGGCCCTTGCTTTTCTCGGGCTGTCCATTTTCGTGCACGAATTGGGGCACTTCCTCGCCGCCAAGAGGCGCGGCCTGGTCATCAAGCGCTTCTCCATCGGATTCGGCCCCCGTATCTTCGGCTGGGAAAAGAATGGCGTGGAGTATCGCCTCTCGGCCATCCCCTTCGGTGGTTACGTCGCCTTGCCTCAACTGGTGGACATGGGAAGGATCGAGGGCAGCGAGGATGGTGACCAAGACAAGGGAGGAGACGACGAAGGCGAGAACGAAGAGGAAGAACCGGAAGAACTGCCCCCAATCAGTTACGCGGACAAGATGATCGTCTCGGTCATGGGGGCGGTGTTCAACGTGATCTTTGCCTTTTGCCTAGCCTGCGTACCTTGGCTTTTCGGACAAGAAGTCTACGATTGGGAACGCACGACCGAGGTTGGGCACGTACAGGAAGAATTGGAGTTCGACGTTCAATCCACCGATGAAAGCGTAACCATCGACGGCCCCGCCTACAAGGACGGGCAAGGCGTCAAACCCGGCGATAAAATACTGACTGTGGACGGAGAAGAGGTCCGTAACTTTCAGGATATCCGAAACCGCATCGCAGCGGGAACCGGGCGAAAGAATGGATCTCCCGTCGTCCATTTGGAAGTAGAACGCGAAGGAACAAAGCAANCGATCGAGATTCAGCCGGGCATCGTGTCCAATGAGGAAATGCGGATGATCGGCATTGGGCCCAAGCAAACCTTCTTCGTGGGNAAACTGATGGANGNAAAACCNNAATACGTGGAGCAGCCTGTGGACAATGGCTTGGAACCGGGCGATCAGCTATGGAAAGTGAACGGCGAACCCATACACTCCTTTTTCGACTTGAAGGACAACCACCTCAAGAAAAGTGGTTACGGCCCTGTCGAGTTAACGGTTCGGAAAGGGGGAGAAGGCGGCCCTTTGGCGACCTATACCATCCATACCGAAGAACGCCTTACGATTTGGAAAGAGAACGAAAAATGGAAAAAAGGTCAGCAATTCCTGATTGGGTTCGCTCCGGAGTTCAAGAAAATCATCATCCACCCCAATCCGGTCGACACGATATGGAACCGGGCGAACGACATGTACGTCACGCTGCGGGCATTGGTCAGCACCAAGTCGAACGTGAAACTGCGGAACATGAGCGGGCCCGTGGGCATCGTGCATCACCTGAGTTGGTTCGCTAGGATAGGCTTCATGAAACTCCTTTGGTTCGTGGTCTTCATAAACGTAAACCTCGCGATCCTCAACCTTCTGCCGATTCCCGTACTGGATGGAGGCCACATGATGTTCGCGACCATCGACAAACTGCGCGGCAAGCCCATCCCCCTACCCATACTCGAACGCATCCAGGTGGTTTTCATAGCGCTGCTGCTTTCCTTCATGCTGTACGTTACTTGGTATGACCTGATGCGGATCATTTTCGGGGCGTAAGGAGAATGGGATGAATCCTTACTGCGCCTCCCGCTTTCACAGCATACGGTGGACAACCCGTGAGGTGATGGTAGGCGAAGTCGGCGTGGGAGGCTCGCATCCTCTTCGCATCCAGTCGATGACCACCGCCGACACCTTGAACGTGGAGGCGACCGCCAAGCAATCCATCGAGCTGGCCGAGGCAGGATGCGAAATCGTACGTATCACGGCTCCCAACGCCCGGGCCGCCGAGGCCCTCGGCCCGATCTCTCGCAAAATTCGCGAGGCAGGCATCGAAGTACCTTTGGTGGCGGACATACACTTTGTTCCCGACGCGGCCATGGAAGCGGCCAAACACGTCGAGAAAGTGAGAATCAACCCGGGCAACTACGCGGACCGCAAGAAATTCCATTCCCGCGAATATACGGATGAACAATACGACCGGGAACTGGAACGATTGCACGAGGCGTTTTCCCCCTTGGTCGACCGTTGCAAGGAACTGGGACGCTCCATGCGCATAGGCACCAACCACGGTTCGCTCTCCGACCGTATCATGAACCGCTACGGCGACACTCCGCGCGGCATGGTGGAGTCGGCCCTCGAATTCGTTCGCATCGCCGAGTCTCGGGGGTACCGGGAAATCATCCTGTCGATGAAAGCGAGCAACCCGAAGGTCATGATCGAGGCCTACCGTCTGGTGGTGGCAAGCATGGCGGAGGAAGGTATGAACTATCCCTTGCATCTGGGCGTAACCGAGGCAGGGGATGGAGAAGACGCCCGCATCAAGAGCGCGGTGGGAATTGGCTCCCTCCTCATGGACGGTCTCGGTGATACCATCCGCGTGTCCCTCACCGAGGATCCGGTACGCGAAATCCCGGTGGCCCGCGAATTGGCTCGGCGAGCGGAGGCGCGCTGGGTGAATCCTGAAGCAAGCCAAGGCCGAGAACCAGACGAACGCCTCGATCCCTTTGTCTTCGAACGCCGCGACTGCGAAAGAATCGACTTGGGCGGCGGCGTTCAAATAGGTCCCAAGGAAGCGCCTCGGGTGGTCGTATCGATCGATGCGCCGCTTTCCGAACACGAAGCCATCGCCAAGGACCTGCGCCTCGTGCAAGGAACTCGTCCAGATACTCCCATCGAGGGGGTTCATCTCAAGTTGAATGCTCCCGAGGACTGGCTTCACCTCGATCGACTGATCGAAAAAGTCGATATCCTGCCTCCTTTCCACCTTGTCGAAATGGCCAAGGATTTATCCCTCGATGGAGTTGCTTTGCCACCACGCGTCCTCCCCTTCCAATTTTTCAGCCACGAAGAAGGCGAACGCCTCCGGAGCTTTCTTCAGTTCGGTAAATCGAACGATTGTCCGATGATCGTCGGGACAAACGGACACGACCTCCGAAACGGCTTGGGCGAAACATTGAAAGAACACGGGGGCCCGCTCGTGGCTACCCTGCGAAGCGTGGGCGACGCAGGCCACCAGGTAGGCGCTTATCGCGACTTGGTTGTCGCCCTCGCCGAACATGAGCTTCGGTTGCCTCTCTGGATACGGTGCGCCCCGCCAACCGAGGACACCGCCTTGGGTCGCCTGTTGGACGCCTCCACCTTGTCGGGCTCGCTTCTTTGCGACGGCTTGGGCGACATGATTGGGGTGGCGGGCGAGGAAGACCCCGATCGGGCGCGAGGACGAGCCTACGACCTGCTGCAAGGAGCCAGGGCCCGTATTTCGAAAACGGAATTCGTGGCCTGTCCCAGTTGTGGCCGGACGCTGTTCGACCTCGAAAACACCACCCAACGAGTGAGAGAGAGCACCAACCACCTTAAGGGCGTCACCATCGCCGTGATGGGATGCATCGTGAACGGCCCCGGTGAAATGGCCGACGCCGATTTCGGATACGTAGGAACCGCTCCCGGCAAGATTGACCTTTACGTCGGCAAGCAACGCGTCAGTTCGGCCATACCCGAAGCCGAAGCAGTCGATCGCCTGATTGAACTCATAAAGGAAGAAGACAAATGGATCGATCCATGAACACTCCCCAGACCCTGCAATTGGAGACGGCGGACGACGCCCTCCGGCAACGCATCATAGCCGGCAAGGACGCGGTGCTCGCCGAGGTTGCGTACTTTCGTCAAAACTTCGGCGACGCCTTCACGCATTGGAAAAGCGACGGCACCCGCGTGACCAACGTGGACCTCGCCATATCCGAGAAGATATTCCAAGCTTTGAGCGGCCCTTTTCCCGAGGACGATTTCTGCTCCGAGGAAAACGCGGACGACGACGAATACAGGCCATTGGCGTCCGAGTTCGCGTGGGTACTGGACCCGGTGGACGGCACCAACAACTACGCCGTGGGAGTACCGGAATGCGGCATATCGCTTGGCCTGCTGCGTGACGGCATGCCGGTCTTCGGCTTCATCTACGACAACGGCCGAGACGTCCTGCTGCAAGGCGGCCCGGGCTTCGGTTCCTTCGAAGGAAACCAGCCCATCACCGCATCGACCGATGCCTTGGTGAACGAAAAGCTGACCTTCTGCATGCATTTCCCGATTCCCGCGGACGCTCTCGACCGGCTGCGCGACAAATTGACCACTTGGCGGATTCGTTGCCCGGGATCGGCCGCGGTGGGCTTTGCCAACGTGGCGGCGGGACGACTGGACGGGGCCCTCGAGTTTCGTTCCAAGCCTTGGGACTGCGCAGCGGGCCATCCCATCGGCGTGGGCGCAGGCGCGGAATTTCACTTTCTGGAGGAACCGGCCTTCCCGATGCGGTCGTTTTCGACCGCCATGCCTAGTTTTCCTCTCTACGTCGGGACGCCCAGGTTTTGCGAAGCGGTGGCCGAGGTCTTCGCGTGAGCGGGGCGGGAGCCACGCTCACTCATAGCTAAAGTCGACTTTCCTGGCCCACTTGGTCAATTCCTTTACCTGCGGGTCTTCGGGACCAACCGGGTTGCCCTTGAGAAAAACCTGCAGGAAGGGACCGAATCGTCGTGGGCCTTCGGCATCGTGTTTCACAGCCTTGGCCAAAACGTTCAAGTCCTCGATCCGGTTGTTCTGTAAAAAGAGCATGCCCAAGTGGTCCATTTTCGCCAAAGGCGAAAGATCTTCTATGCGATTTCCCTCGAGTCCCAGATGGACAAGTCCAGTCATGGCTCGGAGCGCGGACACGTCCTCCAGTTGATTGTTACCGAGATAAAGGGACCACAATTTGGTAAGTTTCCCCAGCGGCCTCACATCCTTTAGGCGGTTGCCCGTAAGATAGAGGGACCGGAGATTGGACAGGCCCGCCAAGGGTCCAAGGTTCTGGATGCGGTTGCGTTCGAGGTTCAGGTACTGGAGGGCATGCAACAAACGCAGGGGAGCAGCGTTTTGCACCTTGTTGTCGCTGAGATCGAGCAACTGCAGGCGTCCCAGATTCCTCAAGGGGGAAAGGTCCTCGATCGCATTGCCGGGAAGTTCCAGGCTGGCCAGTTCCTTGCATGCCTCCAAGCCCTTGAGGTTGACGATCCCTTTTCCCGAAGCCTTCACCTCGGAAACCTTGCTCACGTCGGCGGCGGTCAAGGGCTCCTTGCCGTTGCGCTTGGCCAATACTTGGAGACGCACGGCTGCCTCGAGATTCTTGTCGGCAAACAAGTCGGCACCAGGGGCTGGATGAGAAAACCCGACCAGGGCAATCATGGACAAGACGGTTCGCATGGGGAACGGCATAGCGGAAAAACAGTCAAACGACGCCCGCGAGGTCAAGCACCGTAAGAAGTTCATGGGATAAATTAGGCAAGGTGTGGTCACTTTGCCTTGCCCCCAAGCTTCAGAGCCATTCCCTAGAGGCATGAGTTTGCACAAGTGGATTCTACTCGGCCTGACGCTGGTTCCATCCGGTTTGTTCGGGCAAGCCGCGCACGAACACCACAAGGCCGGTTCCGGAGCCCACGCCGAAGCCGCTCCGGAAAACCCGCCGCCTCCCGGATTCGGCAAAATCGATCAAGTGATCGAGATCGAGACCTTGCGCGGTCGGATGCGCTACGACTTGGAACGTTTCAATGTAAGCCCCAACGCCAAGGTGAAACTCGTGTTGCGCAACAACGACGACATGCCCCACAACCTAGTACTGTGTAAACCAACCGTTGCGAACGTCGGCATGGAAGTCTCCAAGAAAGCTTGGGCGCTTGGTGGCGAGGCCATGGCCAAGCACTACGTCCCGGAACATCCCGCCATCCTCTTTCACACCACCTTGGTGCCACCTCGCAGCTCCCAGTCCTTCTACTTCAAGGCACCCGCGAAAACAGGGACCTATCCCTACGTATGCACTTTGCCCGGCCATGCCTTTTACATGAAAGGCGCCATGACCGTGGCCACCATACAAAAAACCGCCAACGGCAAACCCGTTGGGTTCTCGGAAATCAAATACAAGGTATATAAAGGGCAGTGGGATCGCCTGCCGGACTTCTCCAAGTTGGAACCGGCGTCTTCGGGTGAAATGGGCAGCTCCCTGATCAGTCCGCGAGTCTCCAAGCTGGAAAAGCATTTCGGTATCGTTTTCGAAGGCATCCTGGCCGTTACCAGCAAAGGACGTTACTCCTTCGAGTTGGCATCCTCCGACGGCTCCCGCTTGGAAGTGAAAGGCCAAAGCGTGGTCGATAACGACGGTAGGCATGGGCATCAGGCCCGCACCGGCGGAATCAACCTGGAACCGGGGGAATACCCGTTTCGGCTTCTCTATTTCAAACGAGGCTCCAACCAAAGCCTGACCCTTCGTTGGCGAGGTCCGGGAATCTCCACCGCGTGGCTGAGCAAGCCGCCTTCGGCCAAAAGCGGACCATCCATGCCCATCCTGCCCAACGAAGAAGGAGAGGCCGTGATGTACCGCAATTTCATATCGGGAGCAGGAGCCCGAGGAATCGCCGTGGGTTACCCGCAAGGCGTAAACTTGGCCTTCGACGCCAACCAGGTGCGTCTCTCCCTTCTCTGGCAAGGCGCCTTCATGGACGGAGGACGCCATTGGTCAGGTCGGGGCCAAGGCTTCCAGGGCCCCGCCGGATACGCCAAGCTGGCTCTCCCCGAAGGACAACCGTTTGCGATTTTGAACACTCCTGCCGACGTTTGGCCGAAAACGGAAAAGGGGCGGGCCTCGGGATATCGTTTCGGTGGCTACGAACGCGACAAGCAAAGAAGGCCCGCCTTTCTTTATGAGTACGCAGGCATGAAGATCCGGGACTTCCCCAAAGGAGGGGCGGAACTGACCCCATATCTAACCAGGGAGATCACCATCGAGGGGAAAGCCATGGACGGGAAGCTGCATTACTTGGCTGCGGCCGGCAGCAAGGTCGAGGTACGGGACGGATCCTATGCGGTGGACGGCAAATACGCCGTTTCCTTTTCCGGGTTGAAGGAAGCCAAGCCCGTCCTGCGTGACTCCGGTGGTCGCAAGGAATTGCTCCTGCCCTTGAAATTTACCGGTAAGCAATCCTTCGTCCAGCGCTACGACTGGCTCTACGACTAGATTCCCCGGCCAATCGACTTATTGCTGCAAGTAGGTCAGCAAGCGATCATGGACGAGCAAGGCGAAGTCATCCTTGCCATCGCCATTCAAGTCCTCGACCAGGATCTCCCGTGGTTCTCTCTGGCCACCTTGGCGCCCACGATAGTGTACGTTCTTCTCGAACACGCGAAAGTGCATGATGCTGGCCCAAGCTTTTCGAGCTGGAAGATAACGCAGGAACTCGATCAGGTGGTTGCTACTGTCGAGTGCCAACAGGTCGTCTTTGCCATCGGCATCGAAATCCCCAAACAAGGCGGTGGAATAGCGCACTTCCTTGAGATCGGTTTCGTGACGCGAACTTACCTCCGCGCTTGAGGCATCGCCCTTCAGAGGCATCACCCAGAAAGCGCTTTTTCCGAAGGCCAACAAACGTGATTTGGCAAGTTTCCCTGCACCAAGATGGATCAATTCGTTCATTTCCAGCGCGCCCACCTCGATGGAACGAGCATAGCGAAACACTTCGTCCTCGGCTCGTTCCAATACTTGGAAAGCGCCTTGCCCGGCAACGTAGAAAATCGCCTCGAGCTCTCCGTTGCCGTCGAGGTCGAGCAAGCGCGGACAAAGGACCTCCTCGTCGCCGGCCCGGGCATTGAACTGATCGAGTACCTTCAATTGGCCTTCTTTCCAGCCTACTGCGCGAACGAAGCCCTTGCCCCCCACGAGCAAATCCTCGAGCCCGTCCTGGTCTACGTCTCCCCAACCCAAGCGGGATGGAGACAAACCTTGCAAGACACTCTTGCGCACCAGCGATTTCTCGGCCCCAGCCACAAAGGAACCATTCTCACCTCGCAAGAAGATAAGCGCCGGGTCCCTCCCGGACAGGACCAAGAGGTCACGATCACCGTCACCATCGATATCCTTGGTCAGCAAACCGCTCGGGTCTCGCTCTAAATCATCGAGCTCGATGGCCTTGCCAATCGTCCAGTCGCCTTTGTCGTCCATACCAAGCGGAACGAGTCGATAGTCGTATTTCTTCTTGGTCACGAGAAGAGCTTCGTCTCGTCCGTCCTCATCCAAGTCGGCGCAGGCAATGGCCACGGTCACGTCCTCGATGGGCAAGGTGTCCGGAAACCCGAATCGTCCTCCGGGAAGAAGACGGCACACGCCGAGAATGCCTTCCTCCTCGCTGGCAACGAGGAGGGAAGCCTTGCCGTCGGGACCAAAAGCCCCTGCAGCCAAGGCGGATACGCCGCGAAGAAAAGGAAACGACACGAAAGGATCAAATCCGCCATCCTTGCGTCCGCGCATGTAACGAAGTTCAGCTACCTTAGGGGCGCAAACGACCAAATCAGCTATTCCGTCCCCATCGAAATCGGCCAAGGCATGCAAGAACTCGCCTGCGTCGTCCGAAAAAACATTGCGAATCCGTGGCTTCCAGGTTTTGCGGGCCCGCTCCTTCGCAACGGCATCGGCAAAATGAAAAGTGAGCAAATCACCAGCCGCGTCATCCACCGATGCGAAACTGAGCACACCGTCCGAGACGGGCGCCTTCTTGCTGAGCGACAGTGACTGGATGGACAAGGAATGGGAAATCTCCGAAAGAAAGCCCGTTCCGCTCCAGCGGAGGCTTCGCAGGGAGCGATCACTCCCCGGCACAAGGTAGAGAAGGTCATCAGCCCCGTCGTCGTCGTAGTCGATGAACCGAAAGTCCTTGGCCCTGGAAGAGGACAGTTTTTGCAGCTTGCCGGTCTTGGGCTTACGGCCCTCGAACGGTATTCTCTCGAGCCCTTCCTTCGAGAAAACGATGAGCTCGCAAAGTCCGTCTCCGTCTTGGTCGCGAGCAAGAAGGGAGCGAGTGCCTCCGATGGGATCTTCCACCTCCAATTCCAAAGGGTCGCTCCAAGAATGGTCTTTCTCGCGAAAACGAATCACCACTCCTTCTCCATTTCCTCCGTAGATCAGGTCGAGCCTGCCGTCGAGGTCGAGATCACCCAAGGCCAAGCTGCCGACGTTGCCGTCAAAGGGCAGAGTCTCGCGCAAATAAGGAGCGTCTTCCAAGTCTGGCTCCCAGCGATCAGGAGTGATGGGACGAATGCGGGGCACTTCTGCTCCAGGCTTCCTGCGATAGAGAATCTCTATGCGCCCGCGCTGGCCATTCACGACCGCGAGATCGAGTTGACCATCCGCATTGAGATCACCGGACACCATGCATTTGGCATTCCAGTCGAGCTTGGTCACCTCGGGCCCGGAAAAGATGAAATTGCCCGGTTCGGCCAAGGCCGCCGCGCTTGTCAACCCGAGCAGGAACGAAATCCGAATCAAAGAAGATGGCATCATTCGTCCTTGGGAAAAAGTCTGGATTTGCTGACCGTACCGCGCCGTGAATTCTTTCCCCAGGAAAGCATGAAATAAGGCATTTCAGGCATCTCCGACAAGTCGACCTTTTCGCCCGTGGTTTGATTCATGACTTCCTTGAACAAAAACCCGAGCATATCCACGCTTCCCTGAAAATCGGAGTAACCCAACTGGTTGTAGTCATTCGGCAGGTCTTCCATGGCGGCCGCCACGTCGGCTCTACTCCAAAGGCTTTTGCGAGGCTTTTGGGAGCGTGAAATGGCTTGGATCATGCGGGGACGATCGCCAAAGTTAAGAAACAGCCATTTGGGGGTGACCGCGTAGGAGAAGGACATGCCGGTCTCCACTCGTAGTTCTCGAATCACGACTCCCTTGTGTTCGCTTTCCTCGAACAGTTCGTTCCCGGGGGCAAGGACACCCACAAGCGTGCGGAGGGAGCGATCGAAGCGATCGCCATCATCGAGGGCGATGGCATAGAACTCGCCGAACAGGGAATCAAGGGAGACCTGCTCGTCTGGAGCCAGGTTCTCCTCGACCGAAAGCGCTTCAAGATTGGTTTCGGAAAAACTCACGATTTCGTCGCCCAGAGAGCCCAGCACGTCCTTGCGCAACGATACTCCGGCCTCGCTCTCGAACACCTTGATTTGCCCATCGATGAGCAAGAACATGGCCGGGCTTACGTCTTGCAGCATCTTCATCACAGTGTCCCAAGCTTGGCCTAGGTCGTAGCGAAAGACGCTGGCGGAAACAACGTCTCGCGGAACGAAGGAAATCGGGGAGACGGACTCTTCGGAAGACTGAAAAAGAGCCAGCAAGCCTTCTTTTTTTGACATATAAAGACAAGTGCTCATCTCCATGCCGCGACGGTCGAAATCCATCTGCATCGCATAGCACTCCAAACCATCTAGTTTCATGGCGTTGAAAAGCCCTTCCGTAGTAACACCGAGCGGGTTCTCCTCGATTACCAAGGTGGGGTTGTCCTTCATCTTGTCCAGCATGGCGAGCATAGGACGAAAGTTAATGAAGGCGCGAACGTCTCCACGCCCGATTTCATCAAAGGCGTCACGGTAATCTCGATTGTCGGCGAAAGATGCTCCCTTCCCTTTGGCCATCCGCTCAATGACCTCTTCCATCACCGAGCGATCACCACCAACGCCAAGGACACCATCAATCAAGAAAAGCCCGAAACGAGCATTCGGGTCGTCATCCGCTTGGTTTTCCGGAGCAAGCCACAAGACTTGGTGGCCACGCACCTTGGTTTTTTCGATCCGCAAGTGATTGCCATCCTTGTTCACCTTCCGATCGGTCTCATCCATCCACTCGAGCAATTCCTCCAGCTCCGCCAAGGTGGCATCCGTCTCGGCCAGAAAAACGATCTGGGGATTGTCAACCTTGGCTTCCTTCTCTTCAAAAACGATTTGTTCAAGCCCGCCTAAGGACAACGCTGCCTGTCCCGAGAATTTCTCGGTCAATCCCAGAATGCGATCAAACAACTCCTTGGTCGCCTCACCCTCTTCATCCTCGGGGAAATCCATCATTTCCTCCAGCAGGTAGCCCTTCAACTCCTTCATTGCCGGGCTGTCCCACATCTTGCCGAAAGGGCCTTCGCCCACCTCTTTCTGGAGAGTGGCGATGTTCTCGACCTCGATCACGCCCCAAGCATCGGCGGGGAGATACTCGGCCAGCGAAGGCTTGGCCAAGACCCCGAGTGGAGAAAGAAAAAAGGCGACAACGAGAGCAGGTAAAGATCGTTTCATCGGAGAGATGAGCAGGCGGTTGAATTCAGCGAGGTGGAGAAAGATAGCGGAAACCGGCATTGGGGTTGCGCGGATCGAAGGCGAAAGCGTCGCGGTTCAGCAGAAAGGTCTTCACGGTCCGCACGGGTATGGAAAACCCCAAGCCCTCGGCTCCGGTCGCCACCACCTTCATGTTGTTCACGCCGATCACTTCCCCTCGGTAATTAAATAAAGGGCCGCCGGAGTTACCGGGACTGATTTCGGCAGTGGTCTGAACGTGAAGTCGCCCTTGGATAAGACGATTACGGAGACTCACGATCCCTTCGGACACGCTACGCTCCAGCCCGAGGGGGCTGCCGATGGCAAAGACGCGCTGTCCTTGCTTCACGCTGTCCGAATCGCCCAGCGGAACGGTGGGCAGCGGTTCCTTCAAGCTGCTTTCTATCTTGAGCAAGGCCAGATCGTTCTCGGGACTGGAAGCCACGATCCTGACGTTGTCGAAGTTGACCTTCGAAAGCTCGGTCTTGGTTTGGCGAAACTGAGTGATTGAAATCTTGCGTTCACCGGCAATGACGTGGTCGTTGGTCACGACGTAGCCATCGGGGTGTATGATGAACCCGGAACCAAGCCCTATCGGCGTCTTCACCATGACTACGGCCTCTCCCAGTTTTTCGACCAAGTCCTTCAAGGGCAAGTTGCGAAGCATTTCTCCCTTTCGGAAAAGCCCCTTGCCGAAATCCGCATCGCCCTTCGGCTTCTTTGCATCGATTTTCTCCACGCTTGCGACGGAAGCCCTTGGAATACGCAAGGCGGTAAATCCGAGATCAAGGACAACGGCTTCGGCATCGTCCTTGAGCACTTCGCCCGTCAAAGTGTCACCGGAATTCAAACGCACCAAGGCTCGATCGGCGCTTAGCGACAGAACTGGCAGAAAGCACAGGAGATGGATCAATATGCGCAGTTTCATTGGAAGAGTATCATTGCGTCATTCTCTTTATGGCGGGACAAAAAAGAATTCCACGATACTTTTGCTTGAGACGGTGGCGAGTAAGAAAAGCAGTGTCAGGGGGAATGGTTGCCTGCATGCAGAACCAGTCCAGCCACGACGGCGTCCACGTACTCCTCGACCAAGCTTACTCGTAGCTTGCCTGCAACCTTCTTCACACCTTTGTAATCACCTGCCGCGATCCGAGCGAACACCTCTTTAGAGTTCGCCACGTATGGCTCGAGAAAAACGACTGGGCATTGATAGAGACGGTTGGCCAGCAGGTTTCGCCCCCAAACGCCCGGAGTCTCCCCTATCTTTACGGCATTCGGCCCCTTGTAGGAAAAGGCAGGCAAACCGGTCGCTCGTGAAAAGCAGGCCGCCATGGACTCGGCCAAGGAGAGTTCCTCCCGATGAGAACGACTGAGCAATTTCACCATCATTTGGAGGCGTTGCTCGTCCACCGCCACCTCGCCTCCCATGTAGGCTCCATTGGTCAAGACGTGGAAATCATTGCGTTCCACCAGCTCGTGGTTGTCGGGGTCCGGCCAAGCAGCGGCGTTCAAGTGAATGCAAACGACTAGGTCGGGCTTGATTTCCTCGTTCACCAAGCGAGCACGAGCCGAAATTTCCTCCTTTCGAAAAAAGAGAATCTCGGCCCGCCTTTTCTCGATTTTACGCTGATCCCGCTTGTTGCGATCCGGTGGCGATTCGCCATCGATCCTCTTTTGCCACGCCTTCCCCTCTTCCCGCAAGGTCTTGGGTCTTTCCTTGGTCGTCGGCTTGGCAGAGGTCCGAAGCAAAAATACTTCAGCCCCCAAAGCCCTGAGATTCTTGGACAAACGCTTGGCCACTTGAAGAGTCAAGTCTCCCTCCTTGACTGGTCGATGCTCGCCAATCTCGAAGTGACGCCCTTCCATTCTCGAATACCTGCCGCCCAAATGCCCCGGATCCAAGGCAATGCGATAGCCGCTCAAAGGCTTCACGGTGGAGGTGGATCGCAACTTCCGTCCGGATCGCCAATATTCCTCGGGAGGGAGGGTGGTAGCGTTGCCCTCGGGATTGAAAAAAGGCATTACGTACCACTCGTCCTTGCCTCCCTGCTTGCGAATCTTGACGGCATCCTGGCCCAGCTCGATCCAATTCATTCGCCACTTCTCGCGCGGGACGTAAACGTTCTTCAACAAGCGCTCGAACTCTGCCTTGCTCATCGACCCCTTGTACTTGTCGAGACGAGACCATTCCGGGGATTCGCCTTGGCAGCACAGGAAAGGGAACAGGAAGACAGCCCAAATCAAGAACTTGAGGAATGGAGCGCGCACTAATGAAAAGATGGGCGACCCAAGGACGCTTGGAAAGTTTTTTCTTCCTGTACACCCCGGTTGAACGGTAGAACATGGAAACATGGAAACGGATCGGGAACTGCAAGCGAATTTCAAGGGCAAGGAGATCCTCTTGCTGGAAGACGACGCCTTGCTCGGCAAACGACTGGCTGCGCGGCTCGAATCCATGGGGGCGGAGGTGACCACCGCAACCAATTTGGCGGAGGCTTGCGGAGCCCTCGAAAACCTCCATTTCGATTTCGCCCTCCTTGATCTTAATCTTCCCGACGGGCTAAGCCTCGACCTTTTGCGTGAAAGAATCATCCCCGAAAACGTCGTGACCGTACTGATGACGGCGGAAGGAGGCGTGCGGTCGGCCGTGGACGCCATTCGTTTAGGGGCCGCCGATTATTTGGCAAAGCCCTTTGACTTCGAGGAGTTGCCTCTTGTCTTCGGCAACGCGGAAAAAAACCGCCGTCGCGAGCGGCGGCGGGAACATGCTCGCGAAAAGGTGCGGAGGGAAAGGGAAAGCCTGTTTTTCGAAGACAGTTTCTCGGATGACCTTAAGCAACTGGAAAGAATCATCGAGGCAGACGGTCGACTTGGCCAAGCATTACCCCCTGTCTTGATTGAAGGGGAAACAGGGTCCGGAAAAAGCGCCTATGCCCGCTGGTTGCATGAAAACGGCCCGCGGGCCGATGGCCCGTTCGTCGAGATCAACTGCTCGGCGATTCCTGAAAGCTTGGCCGAATCCGAGCTGTTCGGGCATGAAAAAGGGGCGTTCACCGATGCCAAGGGGGCTCGTATCGGTTTGTTCGAAGCAGCCCATGGAGGCACCTTGTTCCTCGATGAAACGGCCAGCCTGTCCTTGAACGTGCAAGCCAAGCTTCTCACGGCGCTCGAGGAAAAGCGATTTCGCAGAGTGGGTGGCAACAAGGACATGGTGTCGGACGCCCGCGTGATAACCGCAGCGAACCGTGACTTGCGAGAGATGGTATCCTCCGGCGCTTTCCGGGAGGACCTTTTGCACCGCCTTGATCTCTTGAGGGTTAGGATTGCTCCTCTACGCGAGCGAAACGACGGCGTCATCAGTCTGGCCAAGCGCCTTTTAAAAGGCATCTGCGCAAAGTATCGATTGCAGGACGCCCAGCTGTCCGAGATCGGAAAGCGGAGACTGGGCGGACATTCTTGGCCGGGCAACGTGAGGGAACTGGCTCATGAACTGGAGCGAGCAGTAGTCATGGACGGCACCGAAGCCCCGCTTGATTTCCCTCATTTGCCCGGAAGCGAAATCTCGGCGCAAGAAAAGGATTCGCAAGAGGACTGGCTTTCCGCTGGATGGACCTTTCCCGAGGAAGGGTTCGACTTGGAGGAGGCCATTCTGCGTCTCATACGAAAAGCGATCGCCCAAGCGGACGGCAACGTCTCCGCCGCTGCCCGCATACTAGGTGTGCCACGAGATTATCTCCGCTATCGGCTCGAGAAGGGAAAAGAGCCCGAAAGCGAGCCTAGAGATTCGTGAAACGGGATTGAAGAGCGATTACCGGCAATCGCTCGACTAAAGGGGTGTTTCCAGACCTAACTTCAGCGAGGAAAATATAGTTTTTCCTCTTCCAGCGTAAGCTTTCGCAATTCCTTGATTGGCCGATCCGGGGCGCTGACTCCCTTGCTCGTGACGTAATCATGATCCCAAGCCAGCAGGACGTGGTCGCCCTCTTTCAGATTCCCGATTGCATCCAGAACCTCGGGGGAGCCAACTGGTTTGCGATGAAAATCGGTGACCTGCACGAGATGGTTGGTTTGCTGGGATGAGCCATATTTGCCTAGCCTTGCATATTCGATGTATTGACCAATGGCAAAGGTAGCGAATTTCCCGGATCCACCGCAATCTTCCGGACAACGGGCAGTCAATCCCTTGCATTTCCGAAAAGACAACCCTTTGTAAATGGCTACCGTTACGTGACGGGCAAGCAGTTCTCGCTTTGCGATATCCTTTCCGGCCGATAGTTGAATGGACGCCTCATCTTGTTCCTTGGATTCAATGGAAGTGAGTGGAGCGGACGCACCGAGATCCGGCGAGACTCCAATATTTCCTCCGTCCACGTCCCTGAAACCTTGAAACGCAAGGGCATTGAAGGGACCTATATAGGAAAACTGAGCCTCGTTTTCGCTCGTTTCCGGCGCCCCTTCGGCCCGTCCAGCTTCACCAGCTTGGGCGTCGATCTTGAAGCCACGGTTGGCCCGAACCAATTCCAAGTGTTGGTCGCCCAATCCCGCCACGGTAACCGACTCGGCGGAGGCATCCGCTTCCCTTATTGCCTCCTTGAAGAGCTCAATGTCGATGGTATTCCCCGTAGCATCGTTCTTCGTGGCTTCAGGCGACAAGGTAGGCCTGCTTCTCGACGAACTTTCGGAAAACTCCGGCAAGTCGCTTGGCGTTGACTCCGGTTGCGTTCCTTCTTCCTGGGCGTTCCGAGTTCCGTCGCTCTCCGCAAACTCTTCGATTGCTGAGGGAGACAAGGCTGAGTCGGTCCCGTCGTTCAGGTTCATCAAAGCCGTACCAGCGGTGAGTCCGACACCCGCCGCAATCGCCAAGGAGACCATGGGATGGGCCGTGACCAGCGAACCTACCCCTGCAGTTGTCTTTGCGGTCGTTGCTCCGCCGCTCCAGGCCTGCTCGATTTCCAAGCGGCGAGAGGGGTCCAGTTGCACGGTCCCGGAGGCGCCGAAAGATCCCATTGCATGAGAAGCCTCTCCCACGACGTCGATGGAACGGGCCATCTCGTCTCGGAAGGCGCTCAAGCTGCTGTCGTTGTCGAGGATCGCCTCCAGTTCGGTTTTCTCGAAGTCGTCCGCTTCTCCAAGAAGCATGGCGATGACGCGGGTCTCAAGTTCTTCACGGGGTCCGATTCCGTGCGTTATGTCGTTCGGGTTCATTACAATATTCCCTCTTTTTTCAATTCCTTGGCCAAAAACTTTATGGCGTGATGTAACTTGTAGCCGACGTTGCCCACGGTTAGGCCCGTGCGTTCGGCGATTTCCTTGTAGGATAAATTTTCCATGAATTTCAGGTGGACCAACTCGCGGGCGCTTTCCTTTAGCCTATCAAGGCAAAGCATGGCCATTCCAACGGCTTCCATGCGCACCAGCTGTTCATCCGGCAAGGCCTCGACGTCGGAAGGTTCGGGAAACCCATTCGCGTCCTCGAAGTCCAAGGCGATCACCTTCTTGTTCTTGCGATGGTGAGTCATGGCGAGATTGTGCACGGTACGGTACAGCCAAGCCTTGGGTTCGCGGACGGAGTCCAGCCTCTCATGCAACCGTAAGAAGGCTTCCTGAACGACGTCTTGGGCCACGTCGTGTTTCTGGACCAGATGTATGGCATAGTGCAACAGCGGTGTCTCGAGGGCAGCAAACAACTCCCTCAGATTTACCGAGGGATCGCCCGCTGACTCGGGTTTCCTTGCTTCGGCCATCTTCACTTAGAAAATCCCAAATCAAGGTTACCATTTGGCTATCATCATAGTTTACGACGCGCCCAGGGGTGATTTATTAGGATCTTCGCTAAAAAAATCGCACACCCACGACTGCATGGCAATCGCCAAAGAATCGTGAATCTGCGCAGTAGCAGCCTAGTTACTTGGCATTTTGCCGAACGAATTGCAAAAATCTCTGGACCTGGGGATCCTCTGGACTCAGCCTCGCACCGGCTTCCGCATAAGGCAGGGCATCTATCCAACGTTTCACCTGGGCGTACATTTGAGCAATGACAAGCGGGTATTCGGGATTACCGGGTTCGAGCCGCATGGCTTGTTTAAAGGGAATCGCCGCATCGTCTCTTTTATCCAGTTTCCACAAACACAAGCCCAGGTTGTAATAGGCCCGGACGAAATTCTTGTCCAGGCTGGTGGCTTTTCGCAGGGCGGCGGCAGCCGCTTCCAGTCGTTTCGAGTCCTCCGCGATCAGCAAGCCCAGCGAATAATGGACTTGGGCCCATGAAGGTTCTAACTTGGTCACCTCGAGCAAGAGCTTCTCGGCTTCGCCGTTTCTTCTCTGGGTGTTAAGCAGGGTAGCCAAGTTCATGCGAGCCGGAACGAAGGTGTCCTCTCGCTTGATGGCATTTCGATAATGCGTTTCCGCTTCCCCGGGGTTTCCTTGTTGTTCAGCCAAAATACCCAGTGAAAAGTTAGCCTCGGGACGATCCATGTTGGACAGGGACCGCTCCTTGAGTTCGTCCAGGGCGGCGTCGAATGCCTTCCTTTCTTTTTCGGCAAACACTTGCCTAGGCAACCGAGCCAGCACCCGGGCTGCTTCCGTCCGCACGGCTCTTACGGGATCGAGCAGCATGGGAACGAGATCAATTCTCGCATCGAAGGGCGGAGCTCCATCGAAATTGGCGACGGCCGCCGTCCGAACCAGGGGATCCGGATCCTTTAGGTTGCGACGAGCCTCAGCGAGGCTCACGTTGGAAGGGAAAGCTCGTAGAGCAAGCAGGGCGCTGCCGCGGGTAAACGCGGGCGCCTCGGTGTCGCGAGAAG
Organism: Opitutia bacterium; assembly: GCA_002721705.1. GTDB lineage: Bacteria > Verrucomicrobiota > Verrucomicrobiia > Opitutales > Seribacteraceae > UBA2993. Next base: position 23,849 of record PBLJ01000037.1, on the reverse strand, counting down.
TTCCCAGCAACAGGTTTTCGGCTGTCGGAGCGCCGGAGCGGAAAGCGTGAAAAGCCTCGGGATGCCTTAGGTCGCGAGGTCGCTGGGGACCTTTCCATTTCGCCACCCAGTCGGCCGCCCAGGAGGCATCCTTGTCGTCGTGGCACTTGTTACATGCGTTGGGAGTACCAAACCGGACGCTGTGATCGGGACGTGGAATACGTATGCTGTGATCCCTGCGGGCATCGATTCCCATGTAGGTCTTTTGCGGCATATGGCACTCTACGCATTGGGCTCCCTTGGAACCAACTGGATGGAAATGGTGTGAGGGAGAATCATAGACCTTGGGCTTTTCCGGGGTGGGCGAATGGCACCGCACGCAGAGCAGGTTGCCCGGAGCGAGGGTACGCGTGGTGTGGGCGTCATGACAATCCGTGCAACGAACTCCCTGGTGATACATTTTACTCTGTATGAAAGACCCGTAAACGTAGACCTCGTCGTCGATTTGGCCATCGACGTGATAGGTCGGGCGAGCCACGCCAGGTGTCCAGGGTTGAGCCAATTCGGGTAAGAAATGATCGAGGAAACCATCCCCGGCATGATGGTCGGGGTAGACCATGCCGCGTCGGGCATGGCATTTGGCGCAGGCCGCGAGCTGCGCCTGATTGGTGGAATTCAGGTCGGCCAAGCCATGGAATGGGACGTTCTCCCAGGAGCTTCCCTGTCGAGCCAGCTCGACGTGGGTGGAACCAGGCCCATGACAAGCTTCACAAGCCACGTTTCTTTCAAAGAAGGTAGTGGAAAAACGCTTGGTTTGAGGGTCAAAGCGTTTTTTCAGGTCCGTGGAGTGGCAATCGGCGCACATATGGTCCCAGTTCTGCATGGAACGGGTCCAGAAGAGAGGATCATGCGGCTTGATGTGTTCGTCGGGATAAAGGTGATACCACTTCTTCTTTTCCACGTCCCAACAGGTAGGCAAGGCCTGCAAGCGACCATCGGGGAACTGCACGAGGTATTGCTGCAAGGGCTCCCAACCAAAGGTGTACTTGACCTCGAAAACCTCCATTTCCCCTTCTTGGTTTTCGGTTTCCACGAGGTATTTGTCGTCCTTCTTGAAAAACCGGGAGGTGACCCCATACCATTCAAAGGTGGATCCGTTGAAGTCCGCCCGCACCGTACTGGGTGAAGGCAGCTCCATGGCGTGAAAGTGATGAGAGCCGGTCCACTTCCGGGTTTCGTCCGCATGGCACTCGGCGCAACTGCGACTTCCGACGTAAGTGCTTTTCGGCAAGGGAGGATAGCCGGAGGGGAGGGTCTCGTTCTTGGCAATTTCGGCAGGCTTTACTTGGCTGGGGCCTGCAGGTGTCTCAGGAGACTTGCTCTCGGAAATCGTGGGCTTGGTTGGCTTCGGCCTTGGGGAAGCATTGGGGGAAGTGGATTCGTCACGGTCACATGCGGACAAGACCAAGGTCGCCCATGCAACCAAGACCCAAACGCAACGTCGAACTATTCCAAGCACCCAATTAAAATGTCGTTTGTTTGACAAAGGGCAAGCCGAGGTTAAAGCCGAAGCCGATGATCGGGATCTTCCCGCAAAAGCTTATGGGGAAGATTTCTTGGCGGACAACAAGTTGTAGTGCACCCGGGCAACTTGCCACATGTAGGTTCCGGTAGCTCGTCCAAAGGCATTGGCGGTCGCTTGTCGCAAATGCTCGATCGCTTTCTCGCGGTTACCGGCCAATTCGTAATGAATGCCTAGGTAAAGATCGGCGTGAAAGCGTACCCGCACCTCATAGCGGGGGTCGAAGCCGGCTTTCTTGATTTCAGCCAAGACCTGCTCGGGCTTCATCTTGCCGGCATAGAGAGAATAGAGCCAAGGATAGGGGGGGCGGTCCGTTTTCTCGTACTTGAGTAAACCTTGGCGAGCCTTCTTCGGACCGGAAGCGCGGGTTTGAGACATGAAGCGCCAAATGCCGTTTTCGCGATCCACGTTGTCGTAGCCGTGATAGATTTCAAACTGATGGGCGGCCTTGTCGTATTTCTTCACGTAGTAGTAGGCGATTCCCAAGCGCCAGTGAGAGACGTCGAGCTTCGGGTCGAGGGCGATCATCTTCTCGTAATCGGATACGGCGCCTGCGAATTCACCGAGGAAAAGCCGGGCGTCGCCACGGGCGGAATACAAGGAAACGTTCTTCGGGTCCTCTTTCAAGCGAAGGTCGAGTAAATTTTCCCGTTGCTGAAATTCTTCGAGCAAGGCCTTGCGCTCCGCAGCCGGCAAGGGATGCGACGCCTCGTCCGCTCGAAGCAATTGTTGGAAGCACAAGGAAAACAAAGCAGCGAGCAAGGGAAAGGATAGTGGTCTCATCTTCACGGCAATGCTTAGGCGCCTATTCGTCGTTCTTCTTGTAATCTTCCGCGAATCCGCCGCCTTTTTTCGTACCGTCGAGGTTCCATTCGTCGATGATACCTTCCGCCACGCCATCAACGATTTCGGTGCGCGATTTAATTTTAGTGTCATTGGTATCCGGATAATAGGTGTATGCGTATCCAGTGAAAGGGCTTTTCTCGTCAACGTGGTACCACAACTGATCCTTGCGAAACTCAAGGTTGTCGTGATTGACGCCAGGTGAATCCCCTCCTCCCGATGCGCCGGGAGCATTCACGTCTTGGTCTTCTTCATTCTCTTCCTCTCCGCAAAAGGCCAAGGTAAACACGAAAAGCAGGCTGACTGCCCCGACGGAAATCCATTTCGTTCGTGGGGAAATATTCATTGAATCAAGGCGTATAGCAAAACGTTCGTGCCAAGCCTGGTGTAAAACGAGTGGGCGTAATTGGAGATTTCCTCACCGGTGTAATACTTGAAGATACGCCAACGGCCGTTGGGTTCCTTGACCCAGACGGGGCGTCGCCCCAGTTGCGTGTAGACGATGTCCTTGAGGCCATCCTCGCGTGTCACTTCGTAGGTGCTGCCTTCAAATGCGGCCTCCTGCAGGTTACGGTCCAAGCCTTCCGCGGTTTCCCTGATGCGGAAGGATATCGGCGGCAACCAATTGCCGAACTCGTCTTTGCCCCATCCCATTGCGCAAATGGGAGACGCCAAGACCGCGATGCGACCTTTCAACTGGAGGCCAACGAAGGAATAGGTGCCCTGTGGCCATTTTTCCTCTTCCACGAAACGGAGTACGGTCGCCGGTAATTTTTTCTGTTCCGATGCGATTTGCAAATCCCCTGAATCCGGGAGCCCTTTGTAAAAACAACGAAACAGGTCGTGATCTCTAGGCAAGGGAACGAGAGGCTTGCTCGGGAAAACCTGCTTGAAGAGAGCGGCAATTTCGGGTCTCGGTTCCCAAGCTGCGTAACTGTGTCCCAAGTCCGTGCCGAGAAAGGATGCCTTGATCCCTGCATCAAGATAAAGAAAGCCACCGCGCTCGAGAAAAATTCGCAGGGCCTTGACCTCGGCCTCGTCGAATTCAAGCGTGGGTTGGTCATCGCAATTGAGATACAGGATGGCGTGCTCGTAGAGGGCCTTGTCGTCCAACCTTGAAATGAATAAAGGGTCAGGATCGAAGTGAGCGGTGCTTTTGTCGTTCACGTGCTTGAGCAAGCTGGGCAAAGCGTCCGGATAACGCCGGTAGACGGAATCGTCCTTGAGCAATTGGACCACACGCACGGCGTCTTGGGAACGGCTTTTTTCCTGGGCGTGGAGAGAGAGCCCAAGAGCGATTGGGAGAAGAGCTGAAAGGAAAAGAACCGACCTCATGGAATCAATACGTTGCGACTGGCAAGCTCGACGCGAATCCTCGCTGTAATGGGATTGCGAGGATGCTTGCGAGAAAATTTGATCAAGGCGGGAATACCTTGGGCTCGGTCATTGAGGAGGTATTCCAAGGCAACGCGCTGAATCATCGATTCCTCGTCCAACAGAGAACGCTCCAAGATCAGCAACCAGTTAGAAGGTCGGCGTATGCCGACGGACCGGAGAGCAGCGGCTCGAACCTCGGTTTTTTCATCGATCAAGAGGTCGAATCGAAACTCATCCGCCACCTTGGGCGTGACCAAAGCCAGACAGTCGGCTGCGAAACGACGTACGTCGACGTATGAATTCCCGACCAAGGCGGTCATTGTCTTCGAATCAAAGGTCCTGGCCCGTGAAACGACGATCGAAGTGATGGTTTCACGAGTTTTCCGGTCACGATCCTGCAAAGCAGGCAACCATAGCTTGGGATTGGACCAACCATTGTCGTACCCGAGGAAACGTTGCCAGGCTATGCGGCGGATTTTTGGTGCATCGTGCTCGGTTAGGGCGCGAAAGATAATTTGCGACTGATGAGATCCAAAGGCGGATACGGCGTAGACCAAACTCACCACTTGGTTCGAGGTACTGGACGTTCCCATGAGAAATTCGCGCACCTTTTCCACCATGGCGTCTGGTTGCGGTTCTCCGAGGCGAGCCAGGGAAGTGACGGCCAAAGTCATGACGTAGGGATCTTCATCATCCCGCAACGACCTGAGGATGTCACGCGAGGTCCTGTGGGAGGAACTACGGGCGATCGATGCTACCTTTTGCCTTACCCCGACATCCTCGTGCTTGGTCATTTCACGCAGTTTGCGAAACACTGCGTCGTGGGGAGGAAGCATGGTCACGCGATCCAAGGCGGCCATGCGCACCCCTCGATCTTCATCTCCCAACAACCGCTCCAAGGTGAGTGGAGGCAAGGGAATCCGCAAGACGTAGAAATACTTGAGCATGGTCTGGCGAACGATGGGATCTTCATCCTGGAAAGCTCGCTGAACGATGGTGGCCAATTTGGGTGGCAAGGCGTAAGGCGTGGAACGAAAAACCCTTTGCCCATTGATTTCCACAACTTGGTAATTCGATCGGAAAAGACCGGAACCCAAACCAGGAAGCATTTCGGATACTTGACGCCGCACTTCAATGTCGGGATCGGCGAGTTTTTCGAGAAATCGTTCTAAAAGCGAGCGATTGTTCGCATAAATACCGGACATGAGGAACTCGGAAAAGGACACCACGACAGCTCGGCGAACGCGCACGCTGGGGTCATTTAAACCCCAAGCGGTTCCTGACGCTCCGGTAGGTGAACCCGCGAGCAAGGTCATGGAGCGCAAAGTCTTGTACTTCCCCAGCAACTTGGCGGCGCCGAGTCGAACCTCTTCCTTGGTATCACGAAGGTCTCGACCGGCTCGCTCTATAGTCTCCGTTTGGCTGGCGCGTTCAGGGGCGACCGGCTCTACTTGCTGCTGGGCAAGGAGGTTCCCGCTCAATACCAAGGAGGCAAGACAAGGGAAGAGGACGGTCGGTCGCATTGCTTTAACTGTTCATCGCAGGCCCGCTTGCCTACGTATAATCCACTCTATTCCAGCAACCAAAAAGAGAACAAGGAAGAAAATCCAGCTATCGGTGGGAAAATGCCGAAGTGTTTCCGTGGGAAGGCCTGCCGCTAGTTGGAGTTCCGCCGCGTCGTCCAAATCGCGGTAGTGGTAATAGTTGCCCCCGGTCATCCTGCACAGAGCCTCCAGCTCTCGTTCCGCAAAGCCGACGTCGGCGCTTTCCTCGCTGGTGTCGCTGACTTGGAAGTACGATTCTTTTTCAAGGGATTCGTCGTCCGGCATCAAGATGGAGTATTTCACCTTGTACTCGCCTTGGACGGATGGCCTAAACGACCCCACGTACCTGCCTAGCTCGGTGCCCTGAGGATAAAGATGTATTTTCTCTTCCTTGCCGTCGGGACCTTGCAGAACAGCTTCCACGAGGGCATCTTGCGACGGCTCGAAATCGGATCCCAAGACGTCGACGGACAAATCAACGGGCTTCGACAAGGAGGCTGCCTTGTCTCCGACCTCGGTTCTCACTCGTTCTTCCCCGCCGGAGGACAGCCAATCGGTCAATGCCAACCAGAACTTGCGGAAATCCTTTCCGCCGCGATCGGTCGCCAAGGGCCATCGCCAATCATGCATGGTGCCCCAATAAGCCACCCTGCCCGAGCCATAAGCCTGAAAGACGAGGGCCGGCAAGTCGCCGCTTCGCGTGATCACGCCGGCGCGAGCCGCTGGATTCGATGAACGAGCCACCAAGGAGGGCAACCGGGAGGGGAGAAACACTTTCATGTTTTCCACTTCGTCTTCGGGAGCGAAGACCGGTTCCTCGATTACCACGACACGACGGTTGTCCTTGGAATTAATCGCCTCCGCCTGACGGACAGGCGCCACACCTCCCAATTTCTCACGGGCCTTGAGGGCATCACCGAGGATGAGCATCCCCCCACCCCGTTTATCGACGAATCGCCGCAAGGCGGCCAAATGTTCGTCGGATAGGTCATCGAGTACGGCGGAATCCAACACGATGGTCTCGAAGTTGATCCAAAAGTCGGGATCCGTGGGATACTCCGAGGGCATCACGCTTTTCCGTTCTCCTTCGAGAGGCGACTTGGGCTCGAAAACGTGAAAATGTTCTTTCCCGGTCCTGATCAAGGCATGAAAGGCAAAGCGTTCGTCACTGGTCAGGGCGGCCTTGATGAATCGGTAATTCAAAGTGGCTCGATTAGAGAGAAAGAGTACGTTGGAAACGGCAGGAGGCAAAACCTCCACCAAGGCGGAGTCGGCATCGTTCGATGGATCCACGTCACTGTCGGGCGAACTGACGGTCACTCGATAAGTGGCCGATTCACGATCCTTCGAAGTTATGGAAGGAAAGTTCACTTCCACTTCACCGCCAGCGGAAGCTTCGAAAGGCACGGCGGCTAGGCGTTCGTCTCCTTTCCAGAGGACGGCATCCCCTTGGATGCTTTGGTCGTATTCGTTCCGCACGACTGCCTTGAGTTGAAAAGGTTCCTTGGCAATCGCCCGCACGTTTCGATCGGGAAAACGAATCTGCAAGTCTCCGCCTTCACGAGTGTCACCAATCCCCACAACGTTGATCGGTATGCCTTTGTCGAGGTATTCCCGAGCCACCTCCATGAGGCGTATGCCTTGGTTGTTGCGCCCATCGGAAAAAGCGACCACGGCGCCCAATGGATTGTCTGGTCCATGAGAGGAAAGAGTCGATCGCAAGGCATCGCCAAGAGCCGTCTTGCGCCCTTCATTGGGCCGATTCCAACTGCTGGGACGGAAAGCTTCCACCTCTTCGTCGAAACTCATCAAGTCGACTCGACCGTAGTCTTCCCTGACTTTGGCCAGCCATGAATCACCGTTCTTTTCGTCGAAGGCTTGGCGGAGGACGTCCATGCGAGCAGGACCACCCTTTTGGTCTTTAGTCTGCATGCTGCCGGACAAATCAGCCAAGGCGACCACGCGGTACTGACCGGATGCCAAGGTCTCCTCGTTCCAATAGGGTCGAAGCAGCAAGAGAGCGAAAAGCAAGACCCCTATCATCCTGAGAATGGTCAACTGACGGCCAGTCTTTTGATCGACTCTGCCCTGCAGCTTCTTGACGTGCAACTGCACCGCGGCAAACAAAGCCAAGGAGATAAGGAGAGCCACCGGCGTGGCCAGTGGCGAGTCAAGCCCCATGGTTACTGATCTTCCGCAATCCGACGGAAGTATTCTTCAACCTGCCGCTTGTATTTGCGGGGAGCTGCGATGGACTCATGATTACGACGCAAACGTTCCTCGGCAGCGTCCTTCCAGAAATATTCTTCCAAGCGCTCGATGACGTTGGTCAACTCTCTCTGGACTGCGGTCTTGGCTTGCGTCGGCTTGTTTTCACCAGCTACTTGCTCGAGCAAGCCCGTGGCGTTCTTCAACAACTGGTCGGACTCGGTTTCGGGCAAGCCTCCCAAGCGATCGGCTGCCTCCTTGGCCATTTCGCGCATTTCCCCGTCGCTCATGCCGGGTAACTCGGCACGGCTTTCCTTGAGATCCTCGATCAACTCCCGCAAGGCATGATTCCCTTGGTTGGCCAGTTTTCGCTTCACTTCCCCAAGTTTATCGGCGGTTTCATTTAATTCACGAGCCACCTTGTCTTCCTCTTGCTTGGCGCGGGGGAAAGCTTCGTAAAGCAAGGCATTGGACGCTCGCTTGCCGGATGACTCGATCCCCCCCTCGCGAGCTTCGCTGGCCGCGCCGTACAAATCCTGAATGGCGTTTTCGTTGAGTTCCCGCAGGGAAAGCCCGGCTCCTTCTATCTCGGACAAGAGATTCTTGACCTCTTCGTTTATCTTGTCCTGCTGCCCCTTCAAGCCTTCGCCTTGACCGGGTTGAGCGCCTTCGGTATCAGCCGCATTGCCTTCTTGGCTCTTGGCCAACTGGCGGCCTTTGTTTTCCAAATTTTCCAGCATTGCGACACCGGCCGCCAACATTCGCGCCTCAAGGCCTTTTTCAGCGTTGGCCAAAGCTTCTACGGCCCGAGCTCCGTGCGGTTTGGCAGCTTTCGGATCATCCGCCTTGAGTTCCTTTTCCGATTTCGACATTTCGCCTCCTGCCTGATCGAAGGACTCGACGTCGGAGAGTCGTCCGGAACGGTCGTACAGATCATCGCGCACCTCATCCAATTCCTTCTCGATGTCATCTTGCTGCTTGGCCATTTCGCGATTGGGCTCGCCTTTCTTTCCATTGCGAGCGGCGCGCCCGATGCGGGCATTCAATTCTTGCTGCTTTTCCTTGAGCTCACGGGTCTTCTCCAAGGCTTCCCCGAGAGCCTTGAGTTCCTCGGCGGGATCTTCGCCTTTCCCTTCCTCGCCATCTTCCGACTTTTCCTCGTTCTCGGCTTGGTTTTCCTCGGATTCCGATTCACCCTTGCCCTCCCCTTTACCCTTCATTGGGTTTTGCCTTAGCAAGGCATAAAGAAGAACCAGTTTACGCAACGTTTGCTCGCTTGGCTCGAGCGATTCTTTCAATTCCCCATCCCCGGCGAAAATCTCGGTTTGCTCGATGAAATAAGTCGCTTCGTTGAGGAGTTCCGCGGTATCGATGCCGTCCACCTCTGGAAATTGCCCCTCGAACTCATCGTACACCTTGGTCATCTCGTGTTTCAGGTCGACGGCGTCGGAAGTGATTGCCACGGCCCTCTCTTCGCGCTCCCTGCCTTCCTCGGGCAAGGCGTCGTAGGTTGCCCGGATAATCTTTTTGGTACGATTGATGAAGTCACGTACGGGCACTTCCTTTTGTTCTTCTCCTTCCATGCCCTCTCCTTCCATGGGGTCCCCCAAGGGAGGAAGGATCATGATGAAATAAATCTCGGATCTGGTTTCCTGCGCCTCCGGTTCCTTATTGTCCGACACCTTGACGTGGTAGGACACGACGTCACCGACAGCCAAGCTAAAGTCCTCGAGGGAAAAGAGGTGGGTCAGCTCTTTCTCCTTTTCAACAGGATCGACGAAAGCATTGGTGACGGTTGGTTCGCCTCCGTGGGAAACCACGATCTCGGCGGCGGCGACGCCATAATCGTCGGAAGCGAAAAACTCCACTTCGAAATTAGCGTTGGCGGGGAGTTCCAAGTCTTTGCCCGGCTTGGTGATTTCGACCATAGGAGGCTCGTCTCGAATGACCAAAAAGGAAAATTCATCGGAAACCACGGCCGTGCGATCGGGGTGTTCGGCATCGCTCAACTTGATCCTTCCTTTCCATGGCTCAGGCAATTTTCGCTTGAGCATCCGGGTTCCGTCCGGGCTCTTGGGAATAGGGGTGAGTTCCTGCTCCCCTTCTTCCGTCTTCTGCTCCTCGATCACCTCGGAGATGACGTTCGGGGGCAAGTCCGCCACCGCCACCTGCAAGGCAACCAAGCTGCCTTCAGGCACCTTGCGAGTTTCGAAACCCTCGTGCGTGGTCTCCTTCAAGCCGACGTAGGAGGGAGGCGTCACAGTCCAGGTCACTTTCCTGAACGCAGGCGCTGAGTAGGGGTCGAGCTCGTACCACTCGCCGGTAAAGGAAGCAGTGGAAACCCGATACTTCATCGTCTGGACCAAGGGAGGAGCGAGAAATTCATAGCGATCGGGCTCTCCCGTGGATCGCATCGGAACGCTACGCAGGGTTCCGTCGTCATCGTAATACTCCAAGGAAGGCTCCCCCTCCCCTGGGTAGGGTCTCAATACCTTCGCGAAAATCGATACTTCACTGCCTCGCACGTATTCGAAATCAGGATCGTTTTCATCTGCCCCATCCAAAGCGGATAAACGGCTGGTCACCTCAAGAGCGGACTCCCCGGACAAATGGGCCATGGTTTTTTTCACCACGGTGTAGGAGCCCCAGTCGACCGTGTTGGCAGAGATCAAGAGAAAGGCGAAAAGTACGAGAAGTACGGAAAGCCAAATCCAAGCGTTCGGTCTTACGGCCCGCGCAATGGAAGCGGAGTCGGCCCGGACGGAGGCTTCCTGCATGACGCGCTCCTCGAGAAAGTTTAAATCATCGCCTTTTTTTTCGGAAAGATCGACGGCGCAGTTCAAGGTGTCCATCAGCTCCGGGTTGGCCTCTTCTACCTTGGCAGCTAATTCACGAGGCTTGGGACGACGCCGGTAGGCCCAAACGACCAATGCGATGAAAGCAACTCCGATCAAGACCACGGATCCGAAAACCATGGGAGCGACGGATGCCTCTTGCCATTGAAAAAAGTGTTGATCCACGAAGTTGAGCAAGGCGAAAAACCCAAGGCAGGCTCCCAAGGTAACGCAAGTGATCAAGGTAATGCGCCAAGCGGCAGCGACGCGGGCTTCCTTGTCTAGGTTTTTCAGGAATTCAGGCATCACTTTGTTGGGGGCCCTCCAAACGACGGGGACTGACCCAAATGTTCTCTATAAGAAAAAGCGCCGCGCAGCCGATTGCAAACCATAACCACAAAGGTTCACCCTCTTCTTGCGGGAGGGAGGCCTGTCCCTCCGGGTTCCTTGGAACCTCCCCGGAGCCTAAAATACCGAGGGCGTCCAGATGATCGAATATCTCAGGAGAGGTTTCGGACACCGGCAGCACGACTTCCACGAATTGATCGTGAAAACGATTCGCCCCGAGTGTCTCGGCGGTAAAGACACGGTCGCCAAAAGCTTTTCCTTCACCGACTTCCAGACGAGGCCAAGAGCGATCTATACCACCTTCGCCTTTCACCAACTCGACCAAAAGAGGCAAGAAACTGTTGCGGGAAGGAAGGTCGGACCAAGTCATATCTAGTCGGAAAGCGAAGAAAACAAGCCTCCCTTTTCCTATCTTTCTTTCAAAGACCAAAGGGTGTTCATTGTCGGACAGGACACGCACTTCAAGGTCATCGTCCAGAGGAGTTATTTCCCCGTACTTGATGAGGGATGCGAGTTCAAGGTCTCGGGCGGGCTTGCCCTCGAAAACCTTGCCCAGCGAGGTATCGGGAGGAAAAGCAGCGAAGCGAAAGGGTTCAGCCCGGTCGCGGGCGCCACCGGGCACTCCCTTGAGGCGAAGATTCATCCAACCTACTTCGCGCAGTTTTGTAACGGTTTGGACGAAACGCTCCCCCGGCGTCGCCACGACCACTCCTCCGTTCTCCAGAAAGTTATTGAGAAAACCCATTCTCTTCTCGTCCGAGGGGAGAGCGCTGCCGGGCATCAGCATGACGTCGAGAGCCAAGTCCTCGCCGCCTTCCATCAAACTGTCCGCATTTTCCTGTGACAAGATCCATCGGTCCCACGCCCCGTCCCCGGCGCTGGCCAATGCCGCTTGTAGAAACCTTTGCTCCACGGCCGTCTTGTTTTTAACCTCGTTCGGTAGGTGCGCGGGGAGATCCGCCAAGAAGGCAAAACGGCGAGGTGGTGGTGCTTTCAGCCAAAGTTCGCGCCTGTCGTCGATGGCCAAGGCATCAGGCTCGCCACTTTCGATTCGCACGGCCGCCGTGACGAAATCGCCTCGCGGCATAACGAATTGCGCCTGAGCTGCCTGGTTGGCCCCTATCAAGATCTTTTTGCGATTGCGCTCCAGGCCACCGGTCTCGAGCACGAGATCCGCTTCCACCTCATGGGGAGAGGAATTTCGCACCTGAGCCCAAATCCTGAGTTCGTCGGGGCTCGCGGGGGCAGTGCGAGCATTGGCCAAGGTCAGGTTTCCCGGTCGGTTGGAGCCTTGGGCTTGGGCGTGCCCCACGACACGTAGGTCGAGCGAGACGCCACGCTCGGCGAGCTTTTGGGCGACTGCTTGCCAATTGGTTCGTTGAAGATCCGTAACGAGCACCAACGTTTTGCTGGTGGCCTGAGCCCCGAAAAGCTGGTAGACGCGGTCAATCGCAGTCTGTGGATTACCCTGGCGGGGCAAAGCCTCGGCTTGTTCAAAAGCCTTGGACACGAGTTCGTAATCTCTGGTAGGAGAAACCTCGGAGCCAGCCAAAGGGCTCGAGGCAAATCCAAGAAACCCCACTTTTCCTTTGGAGTCCCTCAAGACTTGGTCGATTTCCTGCTGGGCTTCGCCCCAAGCTCCCCAGCCTCCCATGCTGGCCGATTGGTCAAGCAAGATGATGGTTTCCTCTCCGCGATCGCCAGTATTCGGCAAAACCCAACGAGGGTCGGCCAGCAAGCACGCGAGCAAGGCGAAAAATAAAATTCGTAAAAACAAGAGCAGGAGATCCACGGGGGTTTTGCGAGAAGTCCTGGGAATGCGGGAAACGCGAATGAATCGCAGGGAAGGAAACAACTGGCGTTTGGTGGTACGACGAAACGCCATGTGAGCCAAGACTGGCAAAGCCACGGCAGCCAACGCGAGGAAGGCCCAAGGCTGGGCGAAAGATAACATTAGAAACTGATCCGCCGTTGATGAAGAAACCGGCGCAAGGCGAGGCCAAGGTCCGAATGAGTGGTCAAGCTTTCGAATTCCACGCCCACGACGCCGACGTTGTCGGCCAACTGTTGCTTGAATTTTGCCATTTCATCGACGTAGCGTTCGCGAGTGGCCTCCGGGTGAGTGGGTGTCAAACACCCGTCTTCCATATCCTCGAAGAGCAACGCTTCGCCATGCGGCAGGTCAAGTTCGTCAGGATCGAGAATTTGGAGACACAGGCAATCGTATCGTGGAGAATCAGCAAACCGGAGAAGATCCGGCAATTCCTTTTCGGCCTCCAGACAGTCGGAAAGAAACACCACCAGCCCTCGTCCCGGCAAAGAGGCGGTAAGGGTTTCCCACGAGGTGCGATGTTGGCTTTTCCCTGAAGCCTTCAAGCGAGCCAATCCTTGGAAAATTCGTTGCATTTGTCCCGATCCGTTGCGCGGCTGCAGCCATTGCTGGATTTCATCGCCGTAAGCGAAAAGCCCGACCCGGTCTCCTTGTCGGTTGGCCAGGTAGGCGATGGAGGCGGCGGACATACAGGCATAACGCAGCTTGTCGAAAGAAGAACGCTCTCCTTGGTATCCCATGGAACCACTGGCATCGACCACGAGGTACACGTTTACGTTGGTGTCTTCTTGGTAGGTCTTGGCGATTAACTCGCCATGCTTGGCGTAAATTTTCCAATCGATCAGTTTCAAGTCTTCTCCAGGCGCATAGGCTCGGTATTGAAAGAATTCCGATCCCCGCCCATGTCGCAAACTACGATGCACCCCCGAAAGCAATCCCTCGACGACCAATCGAGAGAGCAAGGAATAATCCTCGATTTCGGCCAACCAAGCCGGATTCAGCAGGTCTTGATCGACAGGCATGAGCCGTGCGGAAAAGTTCGGAACTAGAGGGTTTCCGGAACTTCCTCCAAAAGATGGTCCACTACGTCGTCCGCGTCCGTACCTTCGGAATCAGCGAAAAAGCTCTGTAGTATGCGATGACGCAATGCCGGCTTGGCCATCGCCTGGATGTCTTCGCAAGCCACCGTGGGGCGGCCATCGAGAAGCGCTCGGGCCTTGCCGGCCAAAATGAGGGCTTGGGACGCCCGGGACCCTGCGCCCCACTTGACGCGCTTTTCTATCCAGTCGGTGGAGCCATCGACGCGAGGTCTGGAAGCCGCAGCCAAGCGCACAGCGTACGATACGACGTGCTCGGACACCGGCAGTTCCCGTGTCACTTCCTGTAACTCCAAGATACCGGCCCCATCGAGCACCGGCTCGGGGGGAGCCTTGGGAACGCCCGTGGTTTCGGTGACCATGCGTATTTCATCATCCAAGGACAGGAACTCGATCACTGGATTAAGCAGAAATCGGTCGAGCTGAGCCTCGGGCAACGGATAGGTACCCTCCAGTTCAATTGGATTTTGAGTAGCCAAAACAAAAGACGGCTGTTCCAGGGAATGGGTCTGGCCGGCGGCCGTGACCTGCCGCTCCTCCATCGCTTCGAGCAACGCAGCCTGGGTCTTGGGAGGGGTGCGGTTGATTTCATCCGCCAACACGACGTTCGCGAAAATAGGTCCCTTGACGAAACGAAAACTATGTTGGCCCGTGGATGGATCCTCATCGACGACCTCCGAACCAAAGACGTCGGCAGGCATCAAGTCAGGGGTGAATTGTATTCTTTTGAAAGAAAGATCCAAGGCCTCGGCCAAGGTTTTGACCAAGAGGGTCTTGCCCAAACCTGGAATACCGGTGAGAAGGCAATGCCCACGGGCCAACAAGGTAATCATCAACTGCTCTATGACTTCGTCTTGCCCGACGATGACCTTTTTCAGTTCAGCCATGAGGCGATCCTTGGCTTGGGCGACTTTTTCGAAAGGATCTCCACCACTTGCGCGGGAAGCCTGCGGATTTGTACTATCTTCTGACATAATGAATGAGCACGACAGACAAACTACTCACGAGCGCGGGACAATCAAAAAATGGCATCCCAAAGATATTCGCGAAGGAACGCGGTAATCGATTGAGTAAATTGAAAGCCGCGAAAAAGAACAAATGCCAAACAAAGACAGAGGGTGATAAGCAAGAACCTGGAGCTTAGTTCAAGCTTCATGGTTCGCGACTTCGACGAAGCCACTGCATCAACTTTGAGTAGTCGGCCTCGGCCTTGGATTCCGAAGACGCGTCACCTGTCCCTGCGTCGGCAGGTTTCCGTTTAAGCCAGTCCATCAAGGCATCGTAGGAGGGAACGTCGTTCGGGCCTTGAGCGCGGACGGCTGCTTCTCCCCCATGAGACTCGATCCAAGCCTTGAACAGCGTGTAGTCCCGCGGAGTGAACTCGGGAAGCTTGGCGCCCTCGGGCAGGTTGCCTTGCAACCATGATTGAACGGAATCGTAAGTGATATCCGTTCCCTCCTTGCCTTGCTTAACGTTCACCTCGGAACGCAAAAGCCAAAAGGCAAGTGCATCGTAATTCCACCTTGCGTCCTTTCTTGAAAGAGTTTGATGAATGATTTCCTTGAGTTCGGAAGGGTCAAGGTCGGGTTTATCGGAAAATCCTATTGTCCGATCGGGTTCGGCAGATGAGGAAGGCGAGGAGTCCGTGGGCGAGGAAAAACCTATGCTTTTTCGTTCCCTTGGCCCTTCCGGCTCCTCCTCTCCAGCCTCTTCCTCGGAAAACACAACGGTGGAACGAGATGGTTTCCTCCGGAATAATTCAGCCAAGGGAGAACGATCCTGGTCTTTGGCATCCGGTTGTTCCGGATTACCTTCCGTCCGCGCCGGCAAAGCAAGGTCAGGTTTAGGTTCGGGGTCCTCCGTTGGGTTGGGATCATCTCCGGAAGGGTTCGGTTCGTTGGCTGGAGGCTCCTCCGGGGCAACCGGGTCATTCGGGCCGGTAGCATCGTCAGGAGACGGAGCGTCGTTCTTTTCCTCCGGCAAGGGTTTCGCTGGCTCCGGATCGGCCTTGGGTTCCGGTGGCTCGGGTTTCTCCGGATCGGCGTCGGAAGGGTTCGGTTCGTTAGCTGGAGGTTCCACCGGGGCAACCGGATCATTCGGGGCTGCAGCATCGTCAGGAGACGGCGCGTCGTTCTTTTCCTCCGGCAAGGGTTTCGCTGGCTCCGGATCGGCCTTGGGTTCCGGTGGTTCGGGTTTCTCCGGATCGGCGTCGGAAGGGTTCAGCTTAGTGGCTGGAGGCAAGGAAGGGAAATCGATCGTTGAAGTTGAGGTATCGGTCGGGTCGGGACTTTCCTTGTCGAGAGAGGATGGTTTGGCACCCTCCTTGGACGAAGCACCATCCGGCTCTTCGCCTTTAGTGGTTTCCGCATCACCTCGTTCCGGTGGGTTTGGAGACACGCCCGGCTCGGGTGGAAATAACTCCACTATATTGATTGGTTCGTGAGTCGCAGGCTCTAGCTCGGAACTCTTTTCCTTTGTCTGCGGAAGATCGGCTGACAAGGCAGTTCCATCCTCAAGCTTGGGCAAATTATGATCGCCAGCGGCTTCATCACCTTGCTCAGGTTTCGTGGTACCACAGCCGGCCAGCAAAATTCCCGCCAAGGAAAAAACGCCGAGGGTCGCCTTCATTCACCACCGGCGGACGCTTGGGGGGGAGGGAGCGTCTCGCCCAAGGGATCCAATGCATCGATAAGCAGATCGATACAAGACCTCATCGCATCGCCACCCGCATCTTCCGTACGCAAGGAAAAGGAAAACCTGCCCGTCGACTCGTCGAGGATTTCATGCTGGAAAGTCTTGTTCATGAGAGAACCGTAACCTGTGGTCTTTTCCAAGTCCAGCCGTTCCAGTTTGCGGCAAACGGTTTTGAAATCAAGTTTCTGGGCAAAGATTTCCACTAGCTGTCCTTGGTGACCACCTAGAACGGATGAAAGCTTGCCTTCACGCAATTCGCCGAGGGCGCTGACTACTCCCGTGCCGAATTTGTCGTTCAACACCTTGGAATCGTAGAAATAGTTGCCGTCCAAGTCCACTTGGCCTGATTTCGCGTTACCCGCAAGCGAGAACTTGAAACCAAGGTATTTCCGAAACTCCAAGTAAAATTGCTCATCGTCCGACTCCTTGGGCAACTGTTCGAAAAAGCCATTGCTGTCGAACCACAAGGCAACGTCGAAAGGTTTCTTTTGGGCCTCGGCGAAATGCTCATCGGAAGACCAGGAGGGGCCGGTTTGAGACAAGATTTCACGCAACTCGTTTTCAAGAAAGGAGGGATCCAGCAATTCGTTGCTCATCGAAGTAAGAAGCAAGAGGCGGTTTGCGTCGAATCCAATGGCGACGTGTTCACGCTTGTGGCGCAAGGTAACGTAAGGAGAGTTTTCCCTCTCGATCATACGCCAATCGGGGTCGGCGCCTTTCAGGTTTAGCCTGTAAAGCAATTCCTCTCGCAAGCGACCTTCATCTACCAAGGGAAAGACCATGGCGCAAACAAAGTCCTTTTCATGACCCTTGTGCCAGTCCAAGGAAGGGAATTTCAAAAAGTAATGAGAACGGGCACTGCCATCCACTCCCAGCGTTTCAGGTTTCCAGCAAACGTCCTTGAGAAAAGGTACACGCTCCTGCAAACCATCGAAAATCACTTTGCCAAATCCAATTTCGAGCAAAGAACGAGAATCATTGAAACTGCAGACTGCGAAAGCCGACTTGGGCACGTGAATGAGCCGAGGCACCGCGCTGTTCTCCGCCGTCCCGCCGACTTCCTTGTCGGAATTGGACGGCGCCTTTTCATCGCTTGGGTCGGTGCTCTTGCCGACGGCGGTCTGCTCATCACCACCCTCCGGCAAGGATTTGACCACAAGGACGATAGCGAGCACAGCGAGGGCATACCAGGAATAATGCCCGTAATTGGCCCACGCATCCTTGAGCTTTCCACCAAAGGATTGGCTCGTTACGTTCGAGGTGCTTTCCCTTGGTATAGCCTTCGTTGCTGCAGCTGGAGCAAGGTCCAGCTTCTCTCCTTTGCCAAACCATCCGCCGCCTCGGAGCAAAGCGGCGTTAAAGGCAATCACGAGAGTCACTGCCAAAGGATCGAACACCATCACGAGAACAAGAATGAACCACTTGACCAAGCTGTCCACCGAACCTCTCCAAGTGGAAGAAGAGCTGACCTGCTCCGCGTCTGGTCCGGAGCCAGTGAACGCACGGGCCACGAATTGGAGGGAACCTACGTCGATCTCCCTGATCTTCCGCCGCCTTTGGTTCGTTTCCTGACTGGCAACCTGACGCTTCTTGGAAATTTCATCCGTGTATTCCTGTCGAACCTGGATGATTTCCTGCCCGGAAAGCTTGATGTTTTCTTGAGCGTTGGAAATGGCAGTTTGAATATCCTCTGAACTGTGAAGCCCCTTGTCACTGGCTTGTTTTTTCAATTCACTGATTTCGCGACTTGTCTCGTCGTTGTCCTTGAGGAGACCTTGAATCCTTTCGTCTATGCTTGTTCGAGCTGCCTGCAAGTTTTCCAAGGCCGCCTTCATGCCTCCCGAATCATAAACGGGTGAAGTGGAAGTGAGCTCGGTAATCTTGCGACTGGCCTCGGTAATCTCTGTCTCAATCCCTTGAATCCTTTTTTCCAAACCGGTTCTGGCGGTTTGCAAATTGCCAAGAATCACCTTCACGTTGTCGGTTTCGGCAAGACCCGAGGATGAGGTCAAATCAGTGATTTTCTGGTTGGCTGCGGCGATGTCGGCGTCGATTTCCCGTATGCGCTCGTCCAAGCTCGATCGCCGCGTTTCCAAGGTCACCCTGGCATTACGGATGTTCTCGTTGGCCTTTGAAACTTCCAAGCGCAAGGCTTCGCGCTCCGGCGCCTGAGCCTTAAGCAACTCGTTGGCCTTCTTTATGCCATCGTTCTTCAAAAAGCCACCGGGTCCCTTGTCCCGATACACCTTGACCACGGCCTCCAGCGCAGCCAGCCGCTCGTTCGCTTGCTTGATTCGGTCTTCTTCCGCCAAGACAACCTCCTCGGTTTCACTCTTCGCGGAAACCTTCAAGGCCTCCACCTCCATGATGTCCAAACGTCTCTGGGCAATGAATTTCTCTATTCTCCCCTTCTCCTCCAGCATGCGCTGGGCATTTTCAGACTCGGCCGCCTTGCGCCTCAAGGCGTCGGCCGCCAGCAAGCGGTCGGTCTCCTCTCCCAAGGCGGCTATGCGAGCTTCCGCTTGCTTGATGTCTTGGCGGCGATCCAAGATGGTCTGTTCCAATCGCGCTTTTTCCGCAGCCACTCGTTTGGCGTTTTCTTCTTCCGCGGCCTTGCGCCCGGTCACGTCGGACTCGATCAAGCGGGCCGTCTCCTCACCCAGCTTTTCCTTGCTGGCCTCGGCTTGCTCGATAGCCTCCTTTCTCGATTCCATGAGTGTCTCCAGACGGACGACTTCCTCGTCCGTGGTCTGATCCTTGACGGAAAAGTTTCTGCGAGAAGATTCCCTGTAACCGAGAATGTCTTGCTCGGCTTGTTTCTTCTTATCCTCGAGGAGGACGATCTCTTTCTCCAAGTCGTCCTTGCGGCTTTTGATATCATCCTGCAGGTCCCGATCGATCACCTCGATCTCTTCCTCCAGTTCCTCGACCATCAGCACGGTTTCCTCGAATGCTTGCGAAAGGTAGCCGTAGATGCCGATGGAAGTTATGCCTATGAGCACGACCACGGCGACGCACAAATAGTTTCGCAGAGCCCGTGGACAAGTTCCCCAATGGCGATAAAGAAAAGACGCCGCGACCAGTTTGCCGAACTCGAGGCTGGAAGCCATTACGATCACCGGCCACATGTACTCGGTTTCGGCCCCGAACAACAAAGCGATGCCTCTTACGCTGAAATAAGCAGCGCAGGCCGCAATGAAAAGCGCGGCCACTCCCACAAGCAACGCGAAAATATTCATGCCTCTCAACATCAACTAAGCTCATCCATCGTGGAAGAAAAGCTTTTTCTGAGTTAAGGGCATAGATTTTAATTTGAAGGGGGAATGGGGCGGATTAATCGATTGGGATCACTCGAATTCTCCGCTTGCCAAGCGTTGCCAAAAAACGTCGGGTGTTTGATCTTCGGGATCCCCAGCTTCGCCTAGGGATTCCAGTTGAGCGAGAGAACGAAGAACGTCTTGGGCCGAGGCGCCGAGATGGGAAGCGGTGACCACCAATCGCTTGAGTGGCATCTGGGCCAAAGGGGCGTAATCGACAATATTCAGTCCAGCGATCCACAAAGACTCCAACGGGGAGTCGACCAAGGGTAAAAGATCCTGCACCGCGGATCCAGACAAGCGAGCGGATTCCAGCGGGGAACCCGCCAATGGAGAAAGATCGGAAATTTCAGTCGCTCGCAAGGCAATGGAACGCAATGGCATGTCACGCAGAGGTCGCAAGCTTCTTACCTTGGTGCCGCTTAAGTGCAAGTCTTCCAATTTCATTCCTCGGAGAAGCCCGACGTCGTCCACCGCAACTTTGAACAAGTTCAGGCTGCGAAGGGGCATTTTGCGAAGGTTGCGCAAGGTCTCGATCTGGGTCATCGCCAAATCAAGCTCGCGAATGGGGGCATGTTCCACTGGGTCGAGGTCGACAACCTTGGCGCTTCGCAGAACAAGGCGTTTGAGTGGTGCCGCCTCGAGCCCCTCGAGGCTTGAAACACTGGTGAAGGAAAGGTCGAGGTCGACGAGGGGCAATCCGGCTAGCGGAGAAATATCCTCGATCGAAGTACCTCGAAGGTTCAAGCCAGCGAGACGAAGGTCGTGCAATGGAGATAGATCGGTGACCTCTGTGTGCGAAAGGTCGAGTTCCCTGATCGGCAATCCCTTCAGCACGGTGAGATCGTCCGTGGGGACGCCTTCTTTGGGGCGCAAGCTGATGCCTCCGGGCAACAGGCGTATGCGACATGGAAAACCCTTGTCGGCCAGCAAGGTTTCGCAATTACGAGCAACGTCGGGAAATGCGTCCATCAACAAACCGACACCTTAAGAACATTTACCCTCGCAGGGCAATCGGCTTTTCCAAAAAAGGGATTGCGAACCTTGCATTTATCGTGAGAGAGACGCAGCCACAAGCGCCATTGAGGCATCGGTTTTCACGATGACGACATTTTCATACATAGTTCTTTTCTTCAATGTCTTGATCTTGTTGCGCCTGGGTATTCTCCCGATGATTTTGTACGGTCGCAATTATGCAACTTGCAAGCCTCGCTTCTGGATCGCTTTTGCGTTAACCTGCATTTTTAGTTTGAGTACGGCGTTCATCATTACTTACTTAAACCTGTTGGACTCGCAATGAGGAAGAAGATGGAAGGCCAGAAGAAAACATACGTCAGGAAGAAAACTTTCTGGTGCCTCGGTTTGATCGGCATGTGCGCCCTCTTCTCCTTTTTGTCCGGATGCGGTAGCAAAGAAGATGAAACGGATCGGAAAACAAAAACCGAATCCACAAGGTCGGAGCGCGCGGACGAGGCCAAACCGCAACCAGAAGCAAAGGAAATTGCCCCTGTCGTCCCCGAGCCTTCCCCCCCAAGCGCCATTGAGCCCGGCCCCTCGAAAAACGCGTTGTTGGTCGCCACTTTACGACCAGAACCATTGACCGAAAGAGGCATTGAAGCCATCAGTTTGCTCGATTTCCTCGACCTTGTCCTGGAAATGGAAACTCCGGAGTCACTACTGAAATTTTACGCCAGACTCGGCAAGAAGAACATTGATTCGAAAAAGCCAGTCCACGTTTTCATTGAGAGAGGAAAGGAAGACGAAAACAGCTCGGAAGGCCTCCTTTACTGTATCGTGGCCAAGGTAAAAGAAGTCGACTCCCTCCGGACCCAGCTAAGGTTTGAATCCCAATTTGGAAACGCCCGGCACTCGACCGTGGGCGATCTCACTTTTGGACACTTCGACAAATCGAACTTATCTTTCGGCTTCAACGACGAACACTTGGCCATCGCCTTGGACTTGGATAATTCCGTGACGCACGCGAGGGCCGAAAGACACGTCAGGGCGTTGTTCCAAAAAAGCCCCTCTTTCCATGCAAACCTCGAGAAGCACCTTGCTCGACCATTTCATCTAGGCATCTACCTCAGGCCTAACGGAGCCCGTTTCGCGCCTGACTTCATGACCCAAGGCAGCTTAGGCAAACTGACCCTTTCCACCTCCACCACGACTCTCCAATTCGACCCGGAAAAGTTGGTGGTGCGTTTCAAACGTTTCTCCGCAAAGGAGAATGAATCTCCGGCATCCGTCAACCAGTCCCCTGTACCACCCAACCCATTGGACGTCGCAGCCAGCGTAGCCGTAGGCCTGAAGGGAAATGCCTCCGATGCCTTGGGCCATTACGTCGTCGAGAAACTCTTCAAATTCATTTTACCGATTCCCATGGACACCAGCTACCACAGACAAACCGAAGTCAAGGAAGGCCAATGGCTCGCCATATGGAATGGAGCCAAGACGGCGAACGGTTCGTTCCAAGGTGTCGTTGGGCTTCAAGGAAACGAGCCAGACGGCAATGCGACCACGCCCTTGGATTTGTCCGGAGGTCGCGCAGAGCAAATCCGAGATGCCCGCTTTTCCATAAAGGTGGACGCTCGAAAGAGCTTGGCCTTGCTCCGTTCCATCCCAAACCCGGAAGGATGGCGCCAAGACTTGGTCAAGCTAGGCGAAAAACTGGATGGCTTGTCTTGGTCCGGAGACCTGCTCGATTCCACCTTGACGCTCACTTTTCGAAACAGGGAAAGCAATCCCGTGGGAACCTGGCTGGAAATGACCCGAGAATCGGAAGCCACCCAAGAGGGTATCCCCTTGTACGAAGCCATCGCAGCGGGTGATTTCAAGGCCTTGGAGAAAGCGATGGAAAACGTCGACCTCGAACTTTTAACCCTGCGACACCTCGAATCTCCCCTTCATTTCGCAGCCCGGAATGGCCAACGCAAGATGGTTGGATACTTCATTCGAAAAGGATTGGACGTCGACTCCCGAGATCGATCGGGTCGCACCACTCTGCATAGGGCATGCTGGAGCGGCATGAAAAAAACCGTGCAGACCTTGCTTGAACACAATGCGACCGTGGATGCTCGCAACGAGGACAATGCCACGGCCGCAATGGTAGCCGCTCGCATGGGCCACCTTGAGCTCGTGCAAATGCTCTTGCAGGCGGGCGCCAACCTGAACTTGGTCGACCAAGGGGGCAATGGCCTGTTGGAATATGCCGCCGGCGCCGGACGCAAGGAAATCACGGTGCATTTGCAGGATCGAAACGCCACCGTGCGCCGCCCACTCCACGTAGCTGCAGGTTTAGGGAACCTCGCAAAAGTGCAAACGCTCCTTGAGGGAGAAAGGGAAATAGACGAGCAAGACGGCTGGGGCGCCACCGCCCTACTCTTTGCGGCAGGCGCAGGGAAGCCGGAAGTAATGAGTTTTCTGTTGAAGAAAGGAGCCAATCCGGAAATCAGTGACAGCATGGGCTTCACCTTGGTGCACGCAGCTGCCATTTCCGGCCACGAAAAAGTGTTGCAACAAGTTTTGGCCCTTAATCTGGACCTTAATCCACGCCATAAGCATGCGGGAGCGACGCCTTTGGACTGGGCCTTGAGCAAGGACGACAAAATACTGTCAAAACTTTTGCAGGAGAATGGAGCGAAGACCTCGTGGGAACTGGGCGCTCCCTAATCAATCGGCTTCTCGATTCATTTTTTGTCCTGGGTCATTTTGCCGTTTACGTAACGCCAGCGAAAGCGCTCTTTGCCATCGCGGCCGAACTGAACGTGCAGTCCGTGCTCCACGCCGAGGAGGTAATTGGTTTCCGTGCGAGCTCCCGCTGTGTCGCGGATGGTGCAAAGCCCGTGTTTCTTGCCTTCTCGAAAGCGAAAGACGCGCTGTTCGCCATTGGATCCATGTATGGTCACCTTACCGGTAAACGGTTTGTTGCCATCACGAATTCGTAGAACGGTCACGTTGCCCTCCAGATTCTCAATGAAAATCTCTTCCTTTTCGGCAAGGGTGCCATTCCAATCATTGGCCACTTGGTTATTCAGTGGACTCCCCTCCTCCACTCCTTCATCACAGCCACTAAATACAAGTCCCATGCAAAAAAGGGTTATCGAAAAGGTCGGTTTCACAGAAAATCCACCATCTCGTACATTTCCGGGTCACGGGAAGGTTGGGGACGCTTCGTCCTTCTGCTCCGGCCTGAGGC
>PBLJ01000036.1 GCA_002721705.1 Opitutia bacterium | reverse complement strand
CGAAGCCTTGCGGAACCTGAAGTACACCATGCACTTTCCAAGCTTAACAGTCTGCTGGAACCCAAAGTCTTCTGGGACGTCGGGGCAAACCTAGGTTTCTATTCATGGGCATTACTTGCAAAGAACGAATTGCTCACCGCGAAGCTGTTCGAACCCGACCCCGAAAATCAGCGATTAATCCAAAAAACCATCCGCCGGAATGGTTTTACGACCGCAGAACTAGATCCTCGCGCCCTATCCGATTTCATAGGAGAAACTACCTTTCTTGTGGATGAACAAAGCGGTGCCACCGGACAGTTTTCCCATCTTTATGAATCCGCCAGCGAGGCCTCGATTGCCAAGTCTTATGCCCACTCGAAAACCATTAAAGTGGAAACGACAACACTGGATGCAATAATCAAAGAAGGAGCCCCCCCTCCCCATCTAATGAAAATCGACGTGGAAGAAGCAGAAGGTCTCGTACTGACAGGAGGAAGCGAATTAATAACAAGTCATCGTCCTGTCATAGTAATGGAGAGTTTCGGGGAAAGTTCTCTTAAGATGCTAGCCTCTCATGATTACAAATCCTACGTTCTGGATGCCAATCGGAATTTCCTGTGCATACCTGAACCTTCGGACGACCGTGTTCTCTCATTGATCGAACCTCTTACCTCATGGTGCCCTCAGTGAAAGCCGCGTTGGAAAAACTGTTTTTGCGAGCTCCACGTTTTTACGCCAAAATACTCCGCCTAAAAAGCAATTGGAATCTCGACAAGTACTTGTTTCTATCCCTTGCTCGACGTGGCGACGTGATTCTTGACGGGGGTGCCAACATAGGGCTCTACAGCATACTCTTCTCCCGCTTGGTCGGCCCCAAAGGCATGGTGTACTCTTTCGAGCCTACCCCCCCCACCTTCGCGCAACTTGAAAAGAACTTGTTTAAAAGTGGAGCGAAAAACGTGAACGCTTTTGCGTTCGCCGTAGGGAATGAACCAGGGGAGGCGACTATTTACTTACCCTCCGGAGTAAGTGGGCACGCAGCCCTCGAGCCTCACGAAGCGGCTTGGGGAGACGTCCCTGTTGAACCTTACGAAGTCGAGGTTCGTCGTCTGGACGATTGGGCGGCGGAGATCGATCTCAAACGTTTGGACTTCGTGAAACTTGATCTCGAAGGAGCCGAACCCCTTGCCATAGAAGGCGCCGCTCAAACACTGAGTCAACACCTGCCATCAATACACTTGGAACTGAGCCCCAGCTTCATGAAGGACTTCGGACGCTCCGTCGAAAACTTGAAAGAAACCTTGGAAAAGATTGGATACGACACCTTGCTTGGATTTCGCGACAAGTACGATCCTCCCCAGCTTCTCGGCGATCTGCTGAAAAAACACTCCCATGAATTGGACTGTACTCTGGTGTGCCTACAGCGTGCCAAGCACCAAAAGCAGATCGATCGGCTAGCCCGTTAGTCAACAAGCTTTAAAATGGGATGGAAACGCAATCTAATGGAAGGCCTCCTTGCAACGTTTCGGCTCTGCATCAAAGACCTCCCTCCCAGCGAGAAGCTTGAGCCACGCTCTATCTTTGTTCTTAGAAACAATGATCTAGGTGATTTACTTGGGATCACTCCCATGTTCGAAGCGATGAAAAAGACTTGGCCGAATTGTAAAATCGGCGTGGGCATCGGAGACTGGGGTCAGCCAATTCTCGAAAACAATCCTTGGGTGGACCAAAGTCTTCAAGTCAACGCTCCATGGCACAACAAGGCAATGACAAGACAAAGCGTCCTGTCAGGGTTGCGTTACGCATTGTTTTCTCAAGAAGTGAAAGCTTTGGCTCGAAAGCGCTTCGATGCCGGGTTGGACCCACTCGGAAGCCAGCTTGGAGCCCTCTTGTTGATGCGCTCTCGCATACCAACGAGAATTGGAGTTAAAGGATATGCGGGGGGGCATTCCGCTTGTAGCTCGTATATAGAATTCGACGACAACCGCCACATTGGGAAGGCCTCCCTCGCCTCCGCCAAGGCACTGGGGGCAAAGATCGCAGACATCGAGACCAAGCCGCAGCTTTTCCTTTCCGCTGAAGAAAAGGCTCAGGGAGAACGCGTGTGGGATTCTTCAAAAGGACTACGCAGAGTGATCCTTGCGCCAGGCGCGGGTTTCATGGAAAAGCGTTGGCCTTTGGAAAACTTCATATCCCTAGCTAAACGCCTCCTGAAGGAATCGCCTACCGAGATTGTCATCCTGGGAGGGAAGGAGGACGCCGAGGATGGCGCCAGAATTGAAGAATGCATGGCTCCCGAGTCAGCAAAAGGCAGTTGCAGCGTGAGAAATCTATGTGGAAAGACTGACTTGAGAAAAACCTTTGCCATTACTTCCCGGTGCAACGCGGTCATTTCGAATACCAGCTTGCTCATGCACGTAGCAGGGGCGTTCTCGAAGCCCAATCTCGTGCTACTGGGTCCTTGGTACGAATCCGCGAAACTGCACGCAAAACAATGGGGGCACGCCAATACGGTTGTGGCTGGCCGTGAAAGGCAAGAAGGCGTCAACCAAATGACCAGTCCGGAAAAAGCTCACGACTTGTTCCAGAAATGCCTAGCAGTTATGGAAGGAGTTGAAAATTAAGGTTTGCTTCGTTACCGGCAGCTTGTCTGCAGGCAAAACCGGGGTAGGAGATTATTCGCTTCTGTTGGCGGATGCCTGCCGTGGCAAGGGCATAGACTGTTCCACCGTGGGGTTGCATGACCCGGACGTTGACGACCGCATCCAAGAAAGTGGTTCCCTTCGCCTTTCATCGAAACTGCCATGGAGACAACGCCTGCACGAGGCCAGAGAATGGATAGAGCGTTTTGATCCGAACTGGATTAGTCTTCAATTCGTACCTTATGCCTTTCACCGTCGCGGGTTGTTCCGTGATTTCCTGCGCGTTTTCCCGCAGTTCACCGTAGATCGCAGGTTACAAATCATGTTCCATGAAATTTGGATTGGTGAATTCCCAGGGGCGCCTTGGACGCAAAAAGTCTGTGGCGCGCTGCAAAAAAGACTAGTGCGTAAATTGCTTAAGAGAACTCGCCCCGAAGTCATTAACCATTCATGCGCCGGTTCGGAAGTTCGTTTGGGCAAAGCTGGCATAAAGTCCACTCATCTGCCCATCTTCGGAAACATTCCTCTTGTCCAGACGCGAAGCAAAACAAGATTTCTAGAACTACTGAAGAAAGCCGGTTTGAAAATATCTTCCGAAGATCGAGAAAACTGGTGGATTCTTGGTTTTTTCGGAAGCATTCACCAAGATTGGGAAGTCGAAACTTCACTAGCCCCAATTCTTGCAGCAGCCAAGCAGTTGAAGAAAAAAGTGGCGGTGCTTAGCTTGGGACGTTTAGGAAAAGCAGTGTTGAAATGGAAAGAAATCACTCAATTTCGTGAAACTGAAGTGAGTTGGGCCGAGATTGGCGAACTGGAAGCGGAAAGCATGTCGAACGCTTTGCTGAATTTGAATTATGGATTGACCTCCACGCCTTGGGACCTGGTTGGGAAAAGTGGTGCAATAGCAGCCATGGTGGAACATGGCATACCGGTGTTCGTCAGTGTTGCGGGAGGTACGCAAAACGCGCCTTTGGTCATTGGCGATGCCTATCGACGCTTAATTCACAGAGTGAACGATGACCTTCGTGAAACCCTAGTCGCGGGTTTGGCAAAAGGAACACCAAGAGAGGGATTGGACATGGTCTCCGATCGTTTTCTGCAGCAATTGGAGGAAAAAGGACGAGCAGCATGAGGCTCTGGCACAAAACTATATTTCGGGGTCGGGATTGGTTCGATCGCCTAACGGTACAGCCTTTCCGTCGAGTGAAATGGAAATTGAGCGGGGCCGAAATCAAGAAAGGCACGAGGATTCCCCGAATGTGGGCAAACTGGCCTCATCAATTGAGAATAGGAGAAAATTGCGTTCTAGAACCAGGCATACGCTTTAAACTCGATGGGCCTTGGGCTCCTGGTCCAAGCATTGACGTCGGCAACAAAACGTTTCTGGGCAACAACGTGGAGTTTAACGCGCAAGGAAAGGTGACCATTGGAGAACGTTGTTTGGTGGGTGCGGGTTGCCGCTTCATCGATCACGACCACGGCATCGAGGCGAACGCACCGATGGGCGACCAAAGTTGCGATATTTCCCCAATCCAATTGGAAGACGAAGTTTGGCTGGGGGCGAACGTCATTGTTTTGAAAGGAGTAACCATCGGCAAAGGCGCTGTCATAGGAGCCGGGGCCGTGGTCCGTGAAAACGTGCCGGAAGGAGAAATTTGGGCAGGCGTACCAGCTCGGAAGATTGGTTCAAGGTAAAGTCGCATGAAAAAACCGTCTCTCATTCGTCTACTCGTGGCGGACGAATTGCCCTATTCCCACGGAGTCGAAAACGTCAGCTTGGCACTAGTAAAAGAATTTTTGGACCTTTTCGAACAAGTGACTTGGGTCACGGCAAGACCCAACCGAGCGCGGGAACTCGAAAAATTGTTTCCCAAATCTCAAAACTTACGATTTGCGTCCTTGTTTGCGGAAGACACCAATAGCCAAAATCCACGCAAACCTATCGCTTCGTCAGGGTGGAAAAGCGTTGTCAAACGCCTGCCCTTGATCGGTAGAGGAGCCCGCAAAGCGCATCGTCGCAGAATCGACGATCGATTGCGTCGCATTTGCAGGGAAAGCTCTTCCACACATTGCTTCGTCAACTATGCCCTGAGTCAAACTGCTCCAAAGCTGGACATTCCGGTGGTTGGATTGGTGCACGACTTGAACTTTCTTCATTACCCAGATAACTTCACTCCGGATGCACCGCAGGAATTACGACTCGCCATAGCGCAATGGTTACAAGACGCAGACGTCGTCACGGTGCTGTCGCAAGCAGGGAAAGAAGAATTGCTTTCATTAGCGCCGAAACCTTCTCGAGCCCGAGTGGAAATCATCCCCAACGCGATAAAGGATGCCGTAGAGGAGCTTGCCAACCGGAAACCAGTGTCCGGGCCGCCGACTTTCCTGTATCCGGCTACGGCATTGGCCCACAAGAACCATCTCGGCTTGTTGCAGGCCGCCAACGAATTAGCCTTGAATGGTAATGATTTCCAAGTGGTGATGACTGGTGCCAAGGTCGAGGAAATAGGGCGACAGGAGCCAGTGGCAAATGCAACGGTTGAAAAAGCCCGGTTGTATTATCGCGAAAACCAAAATCTCCTCGAGGGAAAAGTTAGTTTCCGAATCGCTCGAAATACAGCTGAATTGTCGCAACTGTATCAACGGGCCCATCGAGTAATCCTTCCCACGAAATACGAAGGCTTTGGGCTGCCCTTGTTGGAAGCGATCTCGCATGGCACGCGAGTGCTTTGCTCAAACATAGCGCAGTTTCATGAACAGGTTGAACGATACGACCTCTCGGCATGGGTGGATTTTTTCGACCCCCATGAGCCGACGTCGATTGCCCGCGCCATGGAAAACACGTGTCTCGCTTCGGAAAGCCCATTGCTTCTTCCCGAAGTGAAAGAGAAATTATCTCAATGGCAATGGCGAGACAGCGCTCGCTCCTATCTAAATCTTTTCGAAGAGCTAACAGCCAAGGGTTCGCAAGACTCTGTCTCGAATCCCAAGAATTGAAATCGTGATCCGCAGGACTTTGACGAAAGTAGGCCGAGCGCTGCTACCGGAAGCCTTGAAAGGACCGTTGCGCAAGCGTATCCAGAAAGGCAGCCCCATGCCAGCCGACTTGCCCTTTGGGCTAGTGGAGGGAAATGGCTCTTTCACGGCTCGGCTACCAAATGAATCCAAGATAAGGATTCCACCCCAAATCCTTTCTGAATTTCGCTCCAATTTCGAAAACGACTGGGATGAAATGCACAGTTTTCTGGAAATCGCCAAGGATGCACAAGTCTTGTTCGACGTGGGAGCCGACAAAGGCGTGATGGCGGCAACCTTTGCGGCTTTAGGAGCAACAAAACAATCCTTCGCTTACGAACCTTCTCCTTCGGGGTGTGCCTTGATGAGCGAGTTGCTTGCCCTGAACGCTTTGGACAAACAGGTTGAAATCATTCCGAAGGTAGTGGCCGAACGCTCCGGAAAGGTCTCTTTCTCTCAGGAAGAAAGCGGTTACGTTCAAGTGGTGCCGGTAGATTCAGCGAATGAACTGCAAACCGAAAGCGTCAGCTTGGACGACGAATGCGCAAGGCTCGGGCTCGCTCCGGACGTGGTGAAGATCGACGTCGAAGGCTACGAAGGAGAAGTCCTGCGAGGCGCCGAGAAGCTACTTGCGGAAAAGGGGCCGATCATCTGCCTCGAGCTACATTTGGCTTATCTGGAAAAACGCGGGATCAAACCGCAAGGGATTCTCCACATGCTCGAGCAAAAAGGATACCTCATATTTTGCTTGGACGGCAAACCTGTTTCACCACGAAAAGCCGTGAATAGCGTGCGGCAGATTGTGAGAGTCGTTTGCCACAAGTCATGATTCCGGGACAATGAATAAGCCATCGGCATGGCAATGCAAGTTGCGACACTTGTGGTTAAAGATTAGGTTCATGTTATCCAGAAGAAAACCTGTGGTGTACACCTTGAGGGACAAGATAAGTTTCATTGCCTTTCACGACAACCTTCATTCCCAAGATATTTTCGTCAGGAGGTCTTACGAGGACAAAGACATTCAATGGTGCATGAATTGGCTGAACGACGGGGATGACTTTATAGATTGCGGGGCGAACATCGGCTATTATTCAGCATGCCTGTCGCAAGTAAGAAAACTGAACAAAGTAGTAGCAGTGGAAGGCAACTTCAAATGCGCCGAGAAATGCCGCTCAACGTTTGAGAACTTATCCCTGAGAAACATCGCAACAGTCAACAAGATCTTGCACTCAAACGAGACCGACAACTTACAAATCAACGACATGCCCGGAGAGGAAGGCTTGCAGCATGCTCGGAAAATAGATCAAGGAGCGTCCTCGGTACCGGCGACAACCTTGGATCAACTGACCAAATGCGAAGACTTAAGACCTTCGCTCATTAAAATCGATTGCGAGGGAGCTGAATCAGAAATTCTGAAAGGCAGCAGCGCCTTACTGGCTGACGTGCGTCCGGCATGGATCATCGAAGTCAATGACGAGGCCCTCGGGAGGGCAGGCTCGAACAGAGAAGAAATGTTTTCGTTACTTCGTGACAACAGGTATCTTCTTTTCCACCTATCCAGTGCATTCCATGATTTCCCGTTTGGCATAGAGGTCGATACGGACTTTCAGTCTTGGAGTTTTAATCTAGCCGCCATACCCATGGAGCAACCCGCGGTTGATCGATGGCGCTCATCAAAGATCGTTCCTTCGCATTGAAGAATCGACTGCTTGTAATTTCAATAACCCTCAATCTTGCATTCCTCGCGGGGTTGTTTTCCTTGGTGAGAATAAAGGGAGGTTTTGATTACCTTTGGATAAAGACTTCCTCCATGATCCGCGGCCAAGGGTTCGATCGCAATTACAACCCTCATTACTTCAATCGCAAAGAGCATTTCGCTCGTATGCCGAAACAGGCGGAAGACGTTCTTTTCATAGGCGATAGTATGGTAGAACACTGCGAATGGGCGAAACTACTGGAGAATTCCGACGTTCTTAATCGAGGAATTCTCGGTGACGACACCTTGGGGGTTCTTCACCGGATAGAGGAAATGCTGAAGCCGATTCCTCCACGAAAGATCTACTTAATGATTGGGATCAACGACTTGTTTCTAGGCGTTTCGGAAAATCACGTTCTGGAAAACTTCGCGGACATTCTGAAACGAATCGAAGTCCATGCCCCCATGTGCGAAGTCATCGTGCATGGTTTACTCCCTATCGATCCGCACCGGGCGCCAAAGCCCATTCCCTCGACGACCATTCTCTCTTTGAACGGACGGTTGAGCCAATTGTGTCGCGAACACGACGTCGTCTACCTCGAAACCTTCGCCGCTTTTGCCGACAAGAAAGGTCGCTTGGCCAATCAATATTCACGCGATGGCCTGCACCTAAACTCGAAAGGTTACCAAAACTGGAAAAAATTGCTGGAAGAACGGGGGAAGGAATGAAGGTTTTCATCACGGCTCCTTGCCTTGGAGCATTCGGCGGCATCGAAGCGTTTTGCCTGCGTTTGGCTCGGCATTTGAGAGAAGAAGAGGGATTTAAAGTGAAACTGGCGTTCCGCGAGGTAAAGGGATTCCAACTTAAAAACTCGCTGAGGGACGCAATCGAGGCAAGCCCCTGTGAAACACACTTCCTGAAAGGTCGGTGGAAAGAACTCGCCCCACTGATAAAGTGGAGCGATTTGGTCCACGGCCACAATCCATCGATTTCTCCAGTAGCCTTGGCCAAACGCTACCGAAAACCATGCGTGTTGACTGTCTATAACTGGCGCCGCCGAGGCTGGAGCCTTCGTTTGGCATTGTGGGGTCTTGCCAACCGATGGGCGGACCGCAGTTGGTACATTTCAAAGTTCGTGTGGGACACTTGGGAACCTCGTAAACGCAAGCCCACAAGCGCTCGCTTGCCAGTGATTTCAGAGTTGCCCGAGGGCGTCGTTTCCACCGAGGAGAGATCGGGCTTTTTCTTCGTTGGTCGCTGGATCCCCAACAAAGGTTTGCGCTTACTTTTGGATGCCTACAAAGCAGCCAAACTCGATAAGGAGAAATGGCCTTTGCGAGTGGCTGGTGACGGCCCGCTGCGAGAGGAAGTTCTTAACAAAATCAGCGAAGAAAAAATCGAGGGAGTAGAAACCCTCGGTTTCGTTTCAGAGGAAAAACGCAAGGAACTCACTCGTCGGACCAAGTGGATGGTGACTCCTCCCAACACAAACGAAGACCTCGGGCTCACACCACTGGAAGCACGTAGCGTAGGAGTGCCATGTATCGTAACAAACGATGGAGGATTGAGGGAAACCGGAGGCCAAGACGCCCTTAGGTGTGAACCGGGCGACCTTCAAGGATTGACGCACCTGCTTGAAACCGCTGCCAAGATGCCGGAACTGGAATACATTAATCGCTCTCACCAAACCAAGGAAGAGTTGAGCAACTACCTGGAACCTCTCTCTCGTTACGGTGAAGAGTACCGGAAACTGTTGCGGGCTTTCCCAAAGTAAGGACATGACAAAGGCCCCCGATTTCACCAAACGCCTGCCCTACGTCGACGTAGTAAAAGGCATTGGAATCCTCCTAGTGGTGCTTGGTCATAACGCTGCATGCGAGCCAGGTTTCCACTTAACCACATTCATCTATTCCTTTCACATGCCCCTGTTCTTCTTTTTGGCAGGCGTTTTCCACGACGAAACAAGAACTCTTGTTTCCCATTTGGCGAGCAAGACGAGAAGTTTGCTGTTGCCCTGTTTACTGGCATTTCTCGCTTGGGTAACCCTTCAGGCGATTTTCATGCCCGAAGTTCTTTTCCCAATCTTGGGCGATCTATCTCTCAACGCCTTGTATGGAACAGGCAAAACCTTGTTCTGGGGACAATTATGGTTTCTCACTTCACTTTTCGTGACTACCTGCGTCTGTCACGTACTCATTAAAGCGCCTCTCCTGAAAGGATCGGTCATCCGTTCGGCATTTGCACTCGCCTTGATTCCGGCAGGCATCGCGCTTTTGGAATGGGCTCCTACTCTTCACTCGATCTTCATTGGTGAAAGGAACTTTATCGTCACAGTTGTGGGACTGCCTTGGAACATCGATCTTCTTCCCATCACGGCGATGTTTTACCTCTTGGGCACCTCCTTCCCCAAAAGGAGTGTCGAAAATCAAAAATGGAACCCGCCGATGTTTTTCTTGGGAGCGACCACTGCATTTGTTCTGGCCGGATGTGGAGTCTTGCTGCTGGACTGGGGCATGGACTTGAACAACCGCAGGTACGATCATTGGGCAGGTTCGACTTGCGTTGCCATTTGCGGAATAGGGGGAGTTTTGTTGCTCTCGCTAGCTCTTGAGAAGCTGGCCATTCGATGGCCAACCAAAACTTTATCGTTCATAGGGCAACGCAGTTTGTTCATCCTCGTGCTGCACTTCTCCTTGCAGCAAAATAGTTTCGGAAAGATGATCTCATTAAATATCCCTTGGTCAGTAGCCTACGTTTGCTCCTTCGCCATTGGGTTAATCGTCCCGATTGGGGTCTCCTTGCTCTGGGAAAGAAATTGGACGAAAACAAGGAGCCGAAAAAAACCGGTGTCATGAAACGACTCGGCATCATCAATGCATTGAGAGGACTTTCGGCCCTCGCCATCGTGCTCTACCACGTGCGCATACCTCTATGGGAAGGTTGGTCCGAGATCGCTGCGAATCCCGCAAAATACTCTCTTTTCGATCGTTTACTAGCTTACCCTGGAGGAGCCTGTCACTTCTTCGGACATGCCGTCATGCTGTTCTTCGTGCTGAGCGGTTTTTGCATACACTATCCTTACGCCGCCAAAGCCCGCCCTTTGCAGCTGAAACCCTATGCCACTCGACGCTTTCTGCGAATATACCCCCCTTATCTGGCTGCCGTAGCGTTAAGCGTGTTCGCCTCCTATTTGCTAGACTGGAGTCTCGGCAACCCGCCAGGAACAATCGTCTGGCGATCAGCCTCAATGACTCAGAATTATCCACCTGGCGAAGGCCAATTTCTCTGCAACCCTGCGCTGTGGTCCTTGCCTGTGGAAATGGAGCTCTATCTGGCCTATCCCATCTTCCTTTTTTGCCTCAAACAGTACGGCTTGCCAATCTCGACAGGTTTAGCCTTGCTCGTTTCAATAGGCGCGTCGGTGCTGGCGAACCAAGACGTCGCTTGGATTATTTATAACTTCGCCCGTTATTGGATCATTTGGTGCAGCGGCGCATGGGTCGCTGAAAAGCTCGCTACCAATTCCTTGCCAGCTTGCGGACGTATGTGGACCGCGGTCACTTTGCTCAGTCTTGGCTTGGCCATGACCGCGATTGCTCGAGAATGGCATTTGGTCTGGCAACAATTGATTTGGGGGGGATTTTTCTTTCTATTGCTCGCATGGTTCCTCCGTCACGTCCCCTACTCCGAAGATAATCCGTCTCCCATCGGCAAGGCGTTGAACGGGCTTGGTTTGATTTCCTACTCTCTCTATCTCACGCACTACCCTTTTTTAGCAGTCTGCGGAAAATGGTGGGAGAACCACCTAGGCTCGAAACCAGTAAACTTTCTCGTGCCCCTGGCGTTCACGGGACTAGCAATCGTTTTTGCCACGATCTTCTACATAGTAGTCGAACGCCCCTGCCACCATTGGGCTCGCCGATTGGGAAGCAACACATGATCTCGGTCAGTCACCCAACGGGAAACACCTTCGTCCGAGCGTTGCTGAAAGAATTGGACGACAGGAAGGAAATGGGCCTGTTTTTCACCACAATTGGATGTGGTCACGACTCTCTCTTAAGAAGGCCTCTTCAAAGACGCTCCTATCCAATCCCCACACGCAAAGTAATAACACATTCCTGGCCCGAGCTAAAAAGATTGATCGGTTCGCGTCTCCCTTTTGGGGCAGCTCGTCGCAACGCTCCCGTTGATTGGATTTATCGAAAGCTCGATCAATGGGTAGCCGATCGTTTGCCAAAATCAGAAACTACGGTCATCCATTGTTACGAGGATGGAGCGCGCGAAACCTTCAAAATCGCCTCGGAACTCGGCATTCACCGAAGTTACGAGTTGCCCATCGCTCATCACGCAACCCTGAGGCGTTTACTTCAAAAGGAAGCTGAACGCTGGCCGGCTTGGGAACCGACTCTATTGGCAACAACTGAGCCAGAGGAGAAACTGCAACGGAAAGACAAGGAGCTGGAGCTGGCGGACGCAATCAGCTGCCCGAGCCAATTCGTCTTGGATACCCTACCCTCTCAGTTGCGAAAAGAAAAACCTTGCTACGTCTCGCCATTTGGCACGCCAACGCCATCACCAACAACGAAAACTGGGCAAAACCGCCATGCAAACGAACCCGTTCGTTTTTTGTTTGCTGGTTCCATGTCTCAGCGCAAAGGTTTGGCCGACTTGTTCGATGCCTTTCGGCAATTGAAAACGCAAAACGCCGAACTGCACATTCTCGGCGCGCCCATGATGCCCATGGATTTCTATCGTTCGCAAGGCGTGGAATTCATCCACCACCCACCCTGTTCTCATCAACGCTTTCTTACTCAAATGGGTCAATGCGACGTGCTTGTCCTTCCATCTATTGTCGAGGGAAGAGCTCTTGTGCAACAGGAAGCAATGAGTCAAGGTTTGCCGATTCTCGTAACACGAAACGCAGGGGGTGAGGATTTGGTGCAAGAGAAAAAAACAGGGATACTTGTGGAACCGAGTTCACCCAATCTGTTAGCCGAGAAAATGGAGTGGTTCATTCGTCACAAGAATCAACTGCCCTCGATGAAAAAAGCAGCCCAGGAACTTGCCTCCTCTTACAGTTGGGCCGCTTATGCCAAGACAATCATGGACAACGGGTTTTCAGTTGAAAGGAAAACTCTTGCTGGTTAGCTTTTGTTTAAGGAATCACCTAATGAAGACAGCTACATGGCGCTAACGACAGCGAAATACAACCAACCCGTCGACGTGCGGTTGGCGGAAACGCTTTCTTCTGAGCAAGTCGTCGTGCGCAGGCTCATCTGGTGCTACTTCTTTCTCTTGCTCTTCGAAGGAGCCTTCCGGAAATGGTTCATGACGGGATTCTCCACGCCCTTGTTGGTAATCCGTGACCCCTTCCTGCTCGGCATCCTTTTCTTGTCCTACAACGGGGGATTCTTTCCACAAAACAAATATGCCCAACGTCTATTCGGATTAGCCATTGCCTTTGCTGCTGCAAGTGTTTTGGCCCAATTCTCCAACGCCTTGACAATACTCTACGGATTGCGAACGAACTGCCTTCATTTCATGCTGATCTTCATTATTCCCAAGGTATTCACTCATCGGGACGTGGTCTTGGTTGGGAAATGGTGGTTTGTGTGCGCCATTCCCATTTCAATAGTAGTAGCCCAGCAATTCATGGCTCCTCCGGAAGACGTCATCAATACTGTGGCGGGAGGAAAGGGATCGCAAATGATGTCATCGGGAGATAAAGTGCGAGCCTCGGGAACCTTTAGTTTCGTAAGCGGCATTATGTACTACTACGCATTCATCGCTGCATTCATCATATACGGCTTCGTACACCGAAAGGCATTCCCTTTGACCCTGCTCGTCATCGCAACGATTTGCTGCCTCTTGGTAATGGCGACTGCGGCCAGTCGTTCGGTGGTTGGGGCAGTCGCCCAAGTGCTTGTTTGCCTTGGCTTTTTGGCGTTCTACCGACCAAGGCTCTATTCAAAGTTTTTCTCTTTCTTGTCTGTCGTTGTAATTCTCTTTTTCATCTTGAGCCAATCGCAGTTGTTTCAGGAAGGATTGGAAAACATCAGCCTGAGATTCGAGGAAGCATCGGGCATGGGAACCGGAGCTGGCCCCATTCAGGAATATTTCATCCGTAATTATGAAATAGCCAAAGCCCCGTTTACGGCCTCATTTGAAGCCCCTCTCTTCGGTTATGGATTGGGCGCCGGCACAAATGCCGGAGGAGCCCTTCTCGAATTGGGCACCTTGGCAATGGGAGAAAGTGAATGGCAACGCAACATTTACGAAAGTGGCCCGATCATCGGCAACTTGTACATTCTTTGGCGAATTGGGCTTTTCATCGCCATTCTGAAGATAACTCTAAAAGCCCTTAGAAACGAAGGCAACACTCTCCCGTTGCTGTTATTCGGAGCTGCAGGACCTCTTGTGCTGATGGGACAAATCGGGCAACCAACCACCTTGGGCTTCGCCACCTTCGGAGCAGGTCTGTGCTTGGCTGCAACGCGAATCGAACGCCCTCCGAAAACAATCCCTGCAGCACGATTGCCCACCGAAGTTCACTGAAATCTCCCCTTAACATTCTTCTGGTCTCCAATTATCGACCAGACGAACAATTCAGTATGATCGGGTTCGCCCGCATGCTGAAAAACGGTTTTGAGCAAACCGGGCATCAAGTTACGGAATGCCACCCAAGACCCTTTTTCGCAAGATTTGCCAAAAAGCAAAGTTTCATGGGGAAATGGTGCGCCTACGCGGACAAATACCTTCGCTTCCCAAGGCAACTCCGTCACCAAGTTCGCAAGTGGAAGACAGACCTCGTGCACGTTTGCGATCATTCAAACGCGCTCTACCTCCCTGCCATCCAAGAATTACCGCATACGATCACCTGTCACGACGTCATTGCCATAAGGTCGGGACTCGGACATTTCCAGCAGGCTCAGGTTGGCAAACTGGGGAAAAAACTGCAGTCTCGCATTCTCGCGAATCTCCGGACAGCCGAATACGTAAACTGCGATTCGGAAAATTCACGGGATGACCTGACTGAATTGGCTCCTGAACTCGCGAACAAGAGCAACGTGATTCATCTTGGTTTCAACCAACCCATGATGCCGATTGAAGAATCCGTCGCGAGGAAGCTGCTTCGTGAAAAGCTTCCGGCTGCGACAAAGCCTTTTATCCTACATGTCGGAAACGACGCTTGGTATAAAAACCGCATGGCAGTACTGGGCGTTTTCTCTCTTTTTCGTAAAAGTTTCGGCCAACCGGTTCAGCTTGCTTTGGTAGGTCCTCCCCTGAACAAAGAACATTCCTCTTATGCAATTCGCGAAGGGTTCATCGACGAAGTGATTGTTGTCGAATCGAGCTCAACAGAGGTATTGCGAGCTCTTTACTCCAAGGCCATAGCCCTTGTTTTCCCCTCCTTATACGAAGGCTTCGGTTGGCCCCCATTGGAAGCTCAAGCTTGTGGATGTCCAGTCATAGCAAGCCCTCTCGGTTCACTTAGCGAAATACTTGCAAATGGAGGCATTATCGAGCACCCCGACAACTTGGAAGCCTATGCATCCACGCTGTCACGCCTCGAAAATGATGACGTTTTTCGTAATCAGGAAATTACCAAGGGGCATGAAAACGCCAAACGCTTCGATGCGCAAAACACCATCACCGCCTATCTGAAAACCTACGAAGACATCCTAGCTCGCAGGAAGGCGACATCATGAATCTCAGCAATCCAAGAAGACTGGCGAAACTTTGTGGGCAACTACTCAGAAAACCTCGCCTGATCCCAAGGCACCTTACAACTTCACTGCCGCGCAAAGCCCCCTTGAGCTCCAGCTTCGCTGGTGGTCTAACGACGCCATCCGCGCCGTCGAGAAACTTGTGACTCCCGCTACGACGGTATTCGAGTAGGGAACCGGTGGGTCAACCCTTTTTCTCGCTCGAAGAACCCAGACCGTGAAATCCGTGGAAGACGATGAAGGGTGGCTCCAAAACACACAAGACGCCCTGGATGCCATGAATCCAACAAACGTCACACTATGCTTTGAGCCTTATGACTTCTCCAATTTAAAGGATTTCCAGAAATCCTCTTACCTTAACGGACTGGATCAGCCGCATGACTTGATCGTAGTCGACGGACAAGACAATTATCACTTTGGGCAATCATTGTCCGCTAGAACCATTTGTTTTCGGCATGCCCAAACTCTCATCGAGCTTGGAGGCGCAATCGAGGTAGACGATTCTTGGAGGTATCCAGAAATAAGAAAAATCTCGGCTTGCAAAAACTTGGCAGTTCACGAATCCGCTGGTCCCGGACGAAGAGGCGTAACCTCTACGGACATCCATCATTATTGATCGGTGGCAAACCCTGTGGAATCCTCAACCAAACGATGAGATCCATCTCGTTTTGCCAAACGCCTCCCCTGGCAGTCCAAAACCAATTCGCAATGATAATAGTTGGGGACTTCCGCAGCCAATGCCTCGAAAAGGAGAAGTTGCCGGGCAGTGGACTTAAGCAAGTCCTCTCCACGCACGACCTCCGTGATTTGCATTGCGATATCGTCTGCAACAACCGCTAGCTCGTACGAAGGGAGGCCATCCTTTCGCCACACTAGAAAATCTCCGAAATCTTGACCCGCAACAAAGGATTGAGGTCCACAGCGCCCATCATTGAAAGCAACCGCCTTGCCATCGGGAACCTGAAAACGCCAATTCATCGAACCTGGGGAAAGCGCATCCCTGCCACTTCCCTCGGGAGGCCTGAGATGGGAAGGGAATACAGGATCGGAATCCCTTTCATGAGGAGCGTTCAATGCACCCCGAACGTCCTTGCGTGACAAGGAGCAAGGATAAATGCTCCCACTGGCATGCAATCTTCGCCAGGTTTCAAGATACCACGAACCCCTTTCACTTTGAACGTAGGGTTCGAAAACCCCACCCACGTCTGGTCCCTCCTGCCAACTCAAACCGAAGCTTCGAAGATCCCTCATGGCAGCTTCAACGTATTCGGAACGACAACGAGATTGGTCGAGATCCTCGGTTCGATAAACAAGCGTCCCGTCAAACTGCAGAGCCCTCTCCATGGCAGTTCGAAAAGTGCTCCCG
This sequence comes from Opitutia bacterium, assembly GCA_002721705.1. Classification (GTDB taxonomy): domain Bacteria; phylum Verrucomicrobiota; class Verrucomicrobiia; order Opitutales; family Seribacteraceae; genus UBA2993. Next base: position 48,347 of record PBLJ01000036.1, on the reverse strand, counting down.
TGACCCAAGTGAAGATACCCGCTGGGAGTCGGCGCAATCCTTCCGCGATAGGCTCTAGTTTCAATTGATGCTCGATTCATTATTCGTTTTGGCCTTTACTCACCGGCCAAACAAGCCAAGGCCCCAAGCTTGGGCAATTAAACAAAGAAGACAACATGGTATTTGAACAACTCCTTCTAGAGAAACCGCTCATGAGAGCGATCGAAGAACGAGGTTACGAAGAACCGACTCCGATCCAGGCACAAGCCATTCCTGTGATAATCGATGGTCGCGACATCATAGGGTCGGCTCAAACAGGCACGGGCAAAACCGCCGCCTACGCACTGCCCACCCTGCATCGGTTGCATCAAGAAAAGACCTCCCATTGGCCTAAGGTTCTGGTATTGGCTCCAACACGCGAATTGGCGATCCAGGTCGACGAAAACTACAGAGAGTACGGTAAGTTCATGAATTTGCGCACCGCCCTGCTCTACGGTGGAGTCGGTTACGGGAAACAGAATCAAGATTTGCAGAACAAACCCGACGTTGTGGTCGCCACCCCGGGTCGCTTGCTCGACTATCTTAAGCGAAGAGCCTTGAGACTGGACAAACTGGAGACGCTGGTTCTGGACGAAGTAGACCGCATGTTCGACATGGGCTTCATCGAAGACGTCACGAGCATCGTAAACAAAACTCCGAAAACTCGACAAACCCTGCTTTTCTCAGCCACCATACCGGATGCCGTGAAACGCCTATCGCAATGGGCGCTGCAAGACCCGGTTGAAATCGCAATAGACATAAAGATCTCTACCGCCGAAACCGTGGAACACGCGCTCTATCCCGTGGCCGGCATCCAAAAATTCGACCTACTCGCCACCTTGCTCGAACAAATTCATTTCGAGAGCGTGATCATCTTCTTCAAAACGAGAGCGGGCACCGATCGAATCAGTCGCTGGCTACAAGCTCATGGGCACAGCCTTTGTACTCTGCATTCCGACATTAATCAACGAGATCGGGCCAAAGCCCTCAAGGATTTCAAGGAAGGCAAAGTCAAAATCTTAACCGCTACCGACGTGGCTTCGCGGGGACTGGACATTTCAAGCGTCACTCACGTGATCAATTACGACGTTCCACAACATCCCGAGGATTACGTCCACCGTATCGGGCGCACGGGTCGGGCGTATAGTGAGGGCTTCGCTTATACTTTTTTCTCTTCCGATGAAACAAGCATGGTCCTGGCCATCGAACGGTTCATTGGACAAGAACTCCCGCGCAAAAAAATCGACAACTTTGACTACCGGGAGGAACTCGTTGCTTCCGCGGCTCCTCCGGCCAGTCGCAAAAGGAATCGTGGTTTCGGAAAGCGAACGTCAGGCAAGCGGCGGCGTGGGTTCTAGACTTGCATGAGCTTCCAATGGAAAATGAAAATCAGCCCGATTGTTCCTTGGATACGAACGAAAAGTTGACCCCCGAACAACAATTCGTTTGCGGAGGAGGCACGGAACGTCCTTTCACCGGGGAATACTGGAACTGCAAGGACAACGGCGTTTACTTGTGCGTGAGATGTAAAAGTGAACTATTTTGCTCCAAAACCAAGTACGACTCCGGCACGGGTTGGCCAAGTTTCAACGATACAGTGTCGGAAAAGGCCGTAAAAGAGCTTCGAGACACGACTCATGGCATGGTAAGGGTTGAGGTGCGATGCGCGAACTGTGATTCGCACCTCGGGCACGTGTTCGAGGATGGCCCAGCTCCGACCGGGTTGCGATATTGCATAAATTCGGCTTCGCTTCAGCTCAAGCCGAGCAGCTGATTTAAGAACGATTCAAGGGAACCGCGTTCCGAAAGGGACGCGGTTTTATTGTGCTTGGTCAAAAAGATGGATAAGGCCCACCATTGAAAATCAATCCTCACGCAAGTCGGATTTAAAGCGTCAATCCTTTCCACAAGACCTATGCATCGGCTTTCGCGCAAACCATCACAGTTTCCTGTTGCGACTGGAGGCAGAGTGAAATCCGTCCTGCAACAAACCACTGCTCGCAAACGAAAATCCGTTGCCCCCTCGGGAATCCTCGCAAAACAAGATTGATCATGGAGGGCAAAACAACAGTTTTGTAGACTTGAATGACAACAAGTAGATCCTCCATGTCCAAATGAACGAATTGCTATACCTGTTGCCCCTTATCGGAGCCATGATCGGATGGCTTACGAACTGGGTAGCAGTAAAGATGCTCTTCCATCCCAAGGAACCCATTCGGTTGTGGTTTGTCACCTTCCACGGAATATTCCCTAAAAGACAGGCGGCCTTCGCGCAGAAACTGGGTGTTCTGGTTGCGACGGAACTATTCTCCGTGGAAGAAGTAACCGCTAAACTGCGTGAAAAAGCACTGAGCGAAGAAGTCATGGAGTTGATCCGCTCGCGCATAAAAAAAGCTCTGGACAATAAGTTGCAAGAGCACTTCCCCGTGATTGGCATGTTCGTCTCCGATCAGAAGATAAACAAAATCGCCAATGAATTCACGAATGAGGTTCGAGATATGATTGGTCAAGCGGCGGATCGCATAGGCAAAGGAATCGAAGCGGAAATGGACGTGGAAACCATAGTCCGTGATAAAGTAGCCAACTTCTCAAGCGACAAACTGGAGGAAATTCTATTTGCGATAATGAAAAGAGAATTTCGTTTCGTGGAAATAGTAGGAGGCGTGCTCGGCTTCCTTATCGGTTCCATCCAACTCTTAATCACTCAATTTGCCGAATGAAGGCGCCCCAATCAAAAGATCCTCCCTTTGAAAGGAATAAGATTGCACGAAGATTTCACCCTCTTTAGTCATAATTCCTGATGGGAAGTGAGTCGATTCTAGGCTTGGACGAGGAACAAATCAGGGAGTTCTTCGCCAACGGATACGTCCAGCTGCAACTTGCCGTAGTAGTCGGTTTGTTGGCTCTTAGCTGGCTGGCGACCAAAATAACCAAGCGGCGCTTCCATGCATTGGCTGAAAACCCCGACTCTCCTGACCTCATAAAAAAGTCCTGGTCGCTGGCAGAGAGTCTCATTGGCCCGGTTTATCTGCTGACCTTCTGCTTGTTGACTGCAGTTGGTTTCGCCGAATTCGGAGAAACGGTTGCGGTCGAAGGCGGTAGTTCCAACTCGATCATCAACCCTGTCACCACCATTGCAAGCGCTTGGGCAACCTATCGTTTCGTGGCCGTCTTCATAAAGGGTCGAGCCTGGCTTGGCTTGATCGCAGTATTCGTGTTCACAATAGCCGTCTTGCGTGTGGTCGACTACCTTTTGCCATACGACCTCCTGCAGTATCCGTACGAACTTCTGGAAAGCACGAGAAGCGTTCTTGATGGACTGAACTTCCCCGTAGGAGATGAAAAACGAATTTCCCTACTGGATATAATCAATGGCATCGGAATCCTTCTTTTCTTGCTCTGGATCACCTCGATTGTGTCCAAACTCTTGGAAAAAAGATTCAGATCCCTCCCCAACGTCCCGCCCTCACTTCAAGTATTGCTAACGAAACTAGCTCGTGTGGTGCTGTTTTTCTTTTCCGTCTTGGTTGCCTTTTCAACCATGGGGCTGGATCTTTCCTCGTTTGCCTTGTTGGGAGGCGCAATCGGCGTAGGGATAGGCTTCGGACTGCAGAAAGTGGTCTCCAACTTGGTCAGTGGCCTGATCCTTTTGCTCGATCGTTCGATCAAGCCAGGAGACGTAATCGAGATCGACCAAACCTACGGCTGGATAAATTCACTGCGTGCGCGTTATGCCTCGGTAATTACTCGAGACGGCAAGGAACATCTCATTCCGAACGAGGACTTGATCACGAACAAGGTGATCAATTGGTCATTTAGTCACAAGGACGTCCGAGTGCGTTCGTCCATCGGGATATCCTACGAAGCCAACCCCAGGCAAGCAATGGACCTATGCCTAGACGCCGCAAAGGCCGAACCTAGAGTAATCAACGACCCGGAACCAAAATGCTTGCTGATTGGTTTCGGGGACAACTCCATTGAATTGGAACTGCGGTTCTGGATCGCGGACCCTTCCAATGGGGTGGGCAATATTCGCAGCGAGGTGCTCTTGGGCATATGGGATCGCTTTGAGGAAGCTGGCATCGAAATCCCTTTTCCACAACGCGACGTTCACTTGAAGAGCTCTGCAATCGAAGGCCTGGAAAATACGGGCCCACTGAGCAGGATACCGGCAAAAGCTGAATCAAGTAAGACCGCAACAGCCTGAATTACGGATATGAACTTGCCTTCTTCCCCGGCAAGACTATAAATCTCTCCTCTTTTTCACCAATCTATCCGATGAGTTTTTCCTTCTCTACGAATGAGTTCGGCGCAAAGTGCGTTAATTGGCTAGCCATGGCTCCACCTGCAGATGGCTCGGGCAGCAACCCACTGATGGGCCTCTTGCCTTTCGTACTCATATTCGCCGCCATGTGGTTTCTGTTGATAGCGCCTCAGCGCAAAAAGCAAAAGCAACACGAACAGATGGTCAAAGAATTGCAACCCGGCACCGACGTCGTGACCATAGGCGGGCTTCATGGCACCATAACGAGCGTCAAGGATGATCGTTTCGTTCTGAAGATCGCCGACAACGTGAAAGTGGAGATCAGCAAAGCCTCCATTGCCGACAAAGTGAACCAAGCCTGAGCTGGTTCTTCTTTCTTCATTCTGCAAGTCATGGCCAAGAAGGTCGTTTCGAAGTTTTTGCTGACCAGCACATTTGTGTTGCTGGCTATCTACGCCATCACGCCGCTGGAGGATCAAGACCCTGAACAATACTTGCTGTCCCAAGTGACGAGAGACTTGACGCAGGATGACTTGGGCTTCGAGGATTTCCCCACCTTCGCCAAAGTGCTTGAGCATGCGAAGGAAGAGATGCGGAAAGAAGCCGAGAAGAATGCCAGGATCGCTGATGAAAAGGCCAACGCAAAAAGCGATTCACCCGCTGAGACGCAATTGAAATCCAGCGACGAGGATAAAAAGGCCTCCCTCAAGTATGATAATTTGTTCAATGCCCTGCAAAGCGTGGGAGACGATAAAAAGCTCGACTACAGTTTGTACTTCCGCCCTCCGGAAAATGCATTCAAAAGGATCGTCTCCTTCATGGCTCCGGGGCTTGTGAAACCTGGTGTCAACGTAAAGGAGCAAAACGTAAAAGCCCGAAATTCCCTTATCCTCAGAAGACTGTTCTCCCAATCAAAGGCCGCCGTTAAACTTGGTCTCGACCTGAAGGGGGGCGTGGTAGCTACGCTCAAGATCAAGGATGAGGCGGACGTCAGCCAAGAAAACCTGGACGAGGTTGTCAAAATCATGAATCGCCGACTGAACGCCTTCGGCAACAAGGAAACAATCATAAGGAAAGTCGGGGAGCGGCGCGTTGAAATCCAGATACCCGGCACCAGTTCCAAAGAAAACGATGACATCATAAATGAATTGCAACGCCCGGCCGTTCTGAAATTCACGAAAGTGTACCGCGGTGATGGCCCAGCCGCACTGGTAGACGAAGACGATAATCCTTTGGAAATGGAGGAAGACGGCATTGTTTACGTAGCCAAGGCTCTGGAGAGCAAAGAGGAATCGAAACCAACGATCAACTACTGGGTCAAGAAATACGAGGAAGCCGAAGGCGACATCATTGAAAACGCCTTTCCCAGCCAAGATAATACTGGAGGGTGGGAAGTCTCCATGGAATTCACGGATGAAGGCGGTGAAGAATTTGCCAGAATCACACAGGAAATCGCCGACGAAAATGCACGCACGAACAGCATCGGACAACTAGCTATCGTGTTGGACGGCAAGCTGGAAAGCGCCCCGACGGTAAAAGAGCGTATCGATGGCAATGCCGTCATCAGTGGTGATTTCACTAGTGCGGAAACAAGAGCCCTTGCCGCGATTTTGAACAACCCGTTGAAGGTTCCCTTGGAAATTGATGAAATGTACGAGGTCGAAGGCACTTTGGCGGCAGACGCCTTGGCGAGCAGCCTGAAGGCATGTCTTCTGGGAGCGGGCCTGGTTGTGGCGTTCATGAGCGTTTATTATTTCATCGGCGGTTTCCTCGCCGTTATCTCGGTAGGGATCAACGTATTGCTCGTAATTGCGGTAATGGCCTACATGGACGCCACCTTCACCTTGCCGGGCATTGCCGCTCTCGTGCTCACCGTGGGCATGGCGGTCGATGCCAATATTCTCATCTTCGAACGCATTCGTGAGGAACTTCGCTCAGGCAAATCCCCTTCCGCTGCCTTGGCGGGAGGATTCGACAAAGCTTTTTCCACAATCATCGACGCCAACGTCACCACCTTGATCACCGCCTTCATCCTCATCGGTTTTGGAACAGGACCGGTCCGAGGCTTTGGGTTCACTCTTTCAATCGGTATCGTGGCATCCATGTTCTGCGCCTTGGTGGTGAGTCGGTTCTTGCTGGATTTCCTAGTTAACGTTCTTGGCTCCAAGATAATGATCAGCATGAAGCAGATCGAAAAGAGTGACACTCGAACGGAAATCGACTTTCACAAATATCGCAAAATTGCCTTTCTTTGCTCTTGGTGCATAGTCATCGCAGGGATTACTTCCGTTTACCAAAACAAAGACAAAATACTAGGCATCGATTTTACGGGAGGCACGCAACGAGTGCTCTATTACAATCCCGATCACAAGATATCTTCCGCTCAGATTGAGAAAGCAGCTCAAGACGTCAGTGCCTCCCAAGAGATTGAACTAGGTGAAATCCAACACCAATATGGTTCCGGCGAGGAATCGAAAAGACTGTATCTCACTACGGAAAATGCCGAGTCCAATCGCATTTTAGTTAATGAACTTAATGCAACTTACCCCCAAGCGGAACTACGCTTGAAGGCAGAAACCCAAATAAGCGGATCGGTCTCAGCGGAAATTCAAAACAATGCCATCAAGTCGGTGATTTTCGCGCTGATGGGAATCTTGCTTTACGTCGCCTTGCGATTCGAGCTGGGGTACGCCGTGGGAGCGGTTGTGGCCACCATCCACGATGTTCTAATGACCGTAGGCCTCTTCGTCATGCTCGGTGCCACCGGGCTCTGTTCAGGACAATTCACTGCTCCAATGTTGGCCGCCATTTTGATGATCGTTGGTTACTCCATCAATGACACCATCGTGGTCTTCGACCGCATTCGCGAGGAGCTGTTGATGAACCCTGTCATCAACCTGCGAAAAATTATCAGGATCGCAATCAACAGAGTGCTTTCTCGCTCCGTTCTGACAAGTGTGACCACCTTGATGGCAGCAACGTCTCTTTGGATATTCGGAGCTGGAGTAATCAAGGATTTCGCCTTCGTTTTCGTCATTGGCATAGTGACGGGCACCTTCTCGTCCATCTTCATTGCCAGCCCCATTTTCTTTTGGTGGCATCGAGGTGATCGCAAACACGTTGAAGAAGGCGAGCTTTTGCCCAAATACGAATGGGACTCTTCCAGCAAGGCATCTCGTTGACCTTGTTGCCTCCCATAAAGTCCGTCGCGTAACTAGCAGGCTTTTGTAAACGCCATGCGCTGGACTGACAAAGCCGTCGACAATTCCATCGTATCGCTCCTCGTCGAGAAGCTGGCAATCTCCCCTTTCATTGCACGCCTGTTAGGAATTAACGCGATCTGCGACCCGACGGAAGCATCTCGGTTCATTGCACCACGATTGGCCGACCTTGCAGATCCCTTTGATATAAGTGGAATGGATGCTGCCGTAAACCGCATCGTCCAAGCAATCGATCAATCCGAGTCGATACTGATCCTCGGTGACTACGACGTCGACGGCATCACCGCGACGGCCATCATGCATCATGTCTTAAGCGAATTGGGAGCATCTCCTCGATTCATCATTCCTCGACGTGAAAGTGAAGGCTATGGCCTCAGCATTCCAGTCCTGGAAAGAGGATTGGCAGTGGAGGTTCCAAAGGTGTTGCTGGCTCTTGACTGTGGAACGAACTCAAGTCGAGAAATCGGATTCCTGACCGACAAGGGAGTGGACGTGGTGATCGTGGATCATCATCAATTAAAAGGCCAACTGTCCGCTCAAGCCATTTTCGTAAACCCTCACCTTGAAAAAGACCAAGGTGAACCATGGCGCAACCTATCCGCAGCTGGACTTGCCTTCAAGTTGACTCACGCCCTCTTAAAACGCCTGCGGGCAAAAGGAGACGTGCGAGCGACTGAGTTCCCCATCAAGAAACAGCTGGATCTCGTGGCGTTGGGGACGGTCGCCGACTTAGTGCCGCTGCGAGGCGAAAACAGGATTTTCGCCCATCGAGGTCTGCATCAATTGTCCGAGTCCGCACGCCCGGGAATACACGAGTTACGCGAAGTGAGCGGCCTTCGACCCGGAGCGAAACTCACCTCGACCGACGTCGCCTTCAAAATGGCTCCTCGCATTAACGCAGGCGGACGTCTGGACGAGGCGGAACTGCCTGCAAACCTCCTCACCAGCGACAACCTAGCGGAAAGCAGGGAATTGGCTCGAAAACTGGACAAGCTCAATCAGGAACGTAGAGAAATTGAACGAAAGATCTCCGAGGAGGCGCATGACCAAGTCGAAAAACACATGGACGATTGCCTAGGAATAGTAGCGCATGGAGATCATTGGCACCAAGGCGTAGTCGGCATCGTGGCGGGCAAACTGTCTCGGGCCCATGGCAAACCTGCCATTGTATTGGGGGGCGATGGCGAAATCTTGAAAGGATCGGGAAGGAGCATACCCGGCATAGATCTGGTGCAGACGTTGAAACTATGTTCAAGCCTGCTTGCCGACGAAGACTGGGGAGGTCATCCAGCCGCCGTCGGTCTTAGCCTACCCAGAAAATGCCTGACCGATTTTCAATTTGCCTTCGACGAGGCAGTGAAAAAAACCTGCCAGGACACACTGCCCGAAGCAACGCTGGAGATCGCATGCTGGATTGAACAAAACTCCTTGGGAGTCCCTCTGCTCAAAGAGTTGGAACATCTACAGCCCTTTGGCCAAGAAAACCCGGAGCCTCTCCTCGGCTTGCGAAACGTCAATCTGGCGCAAGCGCCACGGGCAGTGGGACAAAACCACTTTCGATTCAGCGTACACAACGGGCAGGAATTGATATCCGGGATTGCCTGGAATCTTGGCCACCGACAACCGCCACATGATCAATCGCTCGACCTAGCCATTCGGCTGGGATGGAATGATTGGAACGGGGTCGTATCGCCTCAAATGACCTTGGTGGATTGGCGCCTGGCCGAGCAATAGCGACTGTAGGACTAACCTTCGATACGCTCGGCGAGGCAGTCCAAAAGTTCGTCTTCGGACAAACGCTCCTGCTTCGTGGTGTCGCGATCACGCAAAGTAATCGTTCCATCTCCTTCAATGGTATCAAAGTCTATCGTGACCCCAAAGGGAGCTCCTGCCTCGTCCATCCTGCGATACCGGCGACCAATTGCTCCCGAGGCATCGTAGAACACGTTCCAACGGCGGTGTAACTTTTCATAGACCTTACGCGCCTTTTCGACCAAAGGAGGTTTATTCTTCACCAAGGGAAAGACGCCCACCTTGATGGGAGCAACCCGTGGATGGAAACGCATGACGGTACGAACGTCTCCTTCAACTTCATCAACGTCGTAGGCAGAACAGAGAACGGCCAACAAAGTGCGATCGACGCCGAGACTTGGTTCGATCACGTGAGGGACGTACTTCTCCTTTCGTTCCTCGTCGAAATATTCCATGGACTTGCCCGAAGAGTCCTGGTGCTGGCGCAAGTCAAAGTTGCCCCGGGCCGCAATACCCTCCAATTCCTGTTCCCCGAAGGGAAACTTGAAAGTAATGTCGGTGCATGCTCGGGCATAATGGGCGAGCTTATCTTGAGGATGCACCTCTTCTCCCAAGCATTCATTGGTAAGCCCAATACCGGAAAACCAAGATTTGCGAACGTCGATCCATTCACGATGAAACTTGGGCCAGAAATCATCATCCGGAGGTATGAAGTACTCGATCTCCATCTGCTCGAACTCGCGGGATCTAAAAATAAAATTACGAGGAGTAATCTCGTTGCGGAAAGCCTTGCCGATCTGGGCGATGCCGAAGGGGACCTTGACGCGACCGGAATCAACCACGTTCTTGAAATTGGCGAAAATCCCTTGAGCTGTTTCAGGCCGAAGATAACAAACCGAGGCGGCATCTCGCAAAGCACCTACGTGTGTCTCGAACATCATGTTGAAATCACGCGGATCAGTGAGGGACCCCGGTTTGCCGGTTGCAGGCGATGGCACCAATGGCCGTTCTTCAGGGGTGGATTCGTCGAAAGGCTTCAGTTCAACGGGAGCAAGTTCGCCTTGTATGCCTTCCTTTCGCTTAAGTTTATCGGCCTTTTCATCGGCTTCTTCCTGCATAGTTTCCGATTCGAGAACGGATACGTAACCAACAATCTCGCCGTTCACAACAACTGAACCAAAGAACAATTGATCCGCCCGATAGCGCATCTTTGACTCCTTGCAATCCACCATCGGGTCGGTGAATCCATCGAGGTGACCGGAAGCTTTCCACACGTCCGGATGCATGATGATCGAACAATCAAGTCCCACGACGTCGTCGCGCCGTCTCACCATGTCCTCCCACCACGCGTCCTTGATGTTCCGGCGAAGTTCAACCCCCAAAGGGCCGTAATCGAAAAATCCATTTATTCCTCCGTAGATCTCGGAAGATTGAAAAATGAACCCTCGTCGTTTGCATAACGCGACGATTTCACTCATGCGCCCTCGCTCAGTATTATCTTTCATTGAGGTCAACGCCTAAGGATACTCTAGGCTTGGTCAAGCTCAAGACTAGCTCGGAAGCAAGGGAAGGATCGCCCATATGCAGGGTTGACTTTGTTTAGTCCAAACCTTTCGCTTAATGTATCTACCAATAAAGTAGAAGAGGAAACAACCTATGAAAAACCTGATATTACCTTTGGTCATCGTCTTTGGCGCGACTTTTTCATCGGGTTGCAGCATGATGCCGAGCAAAGTAAAGGAAGTTTGGAACAAGAATCTGAACGTGGGTGGAATAATCGAACGTTATCCCCAATCCTTTAATCCCGTTCATGCCGGCACTCTTCACTCGAAGACCGATGAACTTTGGTATCGGCGAAACTTCAGCGGAAACCAAACCAGATTGCTCTGGGGTCTCTTCACCCTGACCGATTATTGATCAAAGGCAATAGCCTGAACCCAATTGGTTCAGGCAATTGAATCCCTTGGTCAAACAATTTGACCAAGCAGGACAATATCAGTTTTTCTCTTTTGAGATTGATTCTTAGAATTATTCTAAAAAGATAAGGCTTGTGAAACTTCTAGAGTCAGAACGTCGCCGACTAAAGACATCCCTCCGCAAAGTGGGCATGCGAGCGACCCGTCAGCGTGAACTGATTTATGAAGTTTTAAGGGAACAAAGAGATCACCCAACCGCCGAGGAAGTCCATCTTCGAGCCAAGCAACGACGTTCGGGGATTTCTCTTGCAACCGTCTACAATGGGCTCGAGGCATTGGTCAAATGTGGCTTGATCAAGCAAGTTCACTTTGAGCGAGCCTCTACGCGATTTTGCCCGAACCTTGAGGAACATGCTCATTTCCAATGTGAACAAACGGGGGAAGTGTTCGACGTCCCGTTGCCGTGTGAGGTGAATCGCTACCTACAGGAAATTCTTCCAAAAGGATTTTCATCCCACAGCATATCTCTTTCGTACGTCGGACAATCCCAACCCACCCTTCCTGACCCAGTACTGTCAGCGAAAAGCTAATATATATCCTGCAAAGACGATGAGTGTTCTCGGAATACAAAACCTGCGAGCCTGCATAGGCCATGATAAAGAAATCCTGAAAGGATTGTGTCTTGATTTACCCCAAGGAGAAGTGCACGCCATAATGGGACCAAATGGCAGTGGGAAAAGCACCTTGGCCAAAGCCATTGCAGGGCATGACGATTATGAAGTGACCGATGGCAGTGTACTGATGGACGACACGTCAATCCTCGGCATGGAGCCCGATGAAATCGCCCGGATGGGACTCTTTCTCGCATTTCAGTATCCGATGGAACTGCCTGGAGTAAGTATCGCCAACTTCATCAGGGCCGCTCTACAAGCCCGCCTCGGTGAAGGTGAACGAATTGATGCCAGCAATTACTACAAGGATTTGTATGAAAAGATGGACGAGTTGGGAATCGACCGGCAGTTCACCTCACGCTCCGTCAATGAAGGATTTTCCGGAGGAGAAAAGAAACGATGCGAAATTTTGCAGATGGCAATGCTTCAGCCTCGGTACTGTATCCTCGACGAAACCGACAGTGGTCTCGACATCGACGCCCTTCGCATCGTAGCCCAAGGAGTAAACGCAATGAGAGGCTCGGATCGAGGCATTCTCGTAATCACTCATTACCAACGATTGCTGGAATACATCGTACCGGATCGCGTTCACGTAATGTGGGATGGGCGAATCGTCCGTAGTGGAGACAAGGCGTTGGCGGTCGAGCTGGAAGAAAAAGGCTACGACTGGGTGAAAGCAGAATTGGTGGCCTGACGATACCCATAAGGAAAAAAATTAAAATGATCCAAGCAAAAGAGATAGAAGTGGACCGAGATGCGGGAAACTTCCACTATGACACCACCTACGAATACGATGCGGGCGTAGGATTGTCCGAGGACGTCGTGCGCTACGTCTCGGGCATCAAGGAGGAAAATGACTGGATCCGTGACTTCCGCCTGAAATCCCTTGGCATCTTCGACAAGAAACCTTTGCCCACTCATTGGGCCACCAAAGATTTGGAGAATATTCACTTCGATAAAATCCGTTACTACTTGGCAAAGGGACAACGTCCTAGCCGAACTTGGGAAGAAGTGCCCGACGACATCAAGAATACCTTTGAGAGACTGGGCATTCCGGAGCAGGAAAGAAAGTTTCTAGCAGGCGTGGAAGCCCAATTCGACAGCGAAGCGGCTTATTCCCGCATGAAGGAAGATCTCGAGAAACAAGGTGTTTTGTTCGTGGGTTCAACAGAAGGATTGAAGGAACATCCTGAAATTTTTCGAAAATGGTTTGGAAAAGTGATTCCAAGCAACGACAACAAGTTCTCGGCTCTCAATGGCGCGGTATTCAGTGGCGGAAGTTTCATCTACGTCCCGCCGGGCGTGAAATTGGCTCAGCCGCTACAAGCTTATTTCAGGATCAACGCGGAGAATTTCGGTCAATTCGAAAGGACTTTGATCATTGCAGATGAAGGAGCCGAAGTGACCTACATGGAAGGTTGCACCGCTCCCAAATTCGAAACCACCACCCTTCACAGCGCAGTCGTGGAACTCGTTGCCTTGAAAGGCGCGAAAATCCAATACATCACGGTTCAAAATTGGTCCAACAACGTGTTTAATCTTGTGACGAAACGCGGGTTGGCGGAAGAGGAAGCCGAAATAAAGTGGATTGATTGCAACATTGGCTCGCGGCTTACCATGAAATATCCGGGCGTTATTCTCAAGGGACGAAAAGCACGTGGAGAAGTACTGTCCATCGCCCTCGCAAACGATGGCCAACACCAAGACACGGGCGCCAAGATGATCCACGCGGCCGATGAGACGACCAGCAACGTCATCGCGAAATCGATTTCAATTGGGAAGGGGCGTTCTTCCTATCGGGGGCTCATCCATATGCCCAAGCGCCTGAAGGGATGTCGCAACAACACCGAATGCGATGCCCTTCTGATCAACTCCAATAGCCGGACGGACACCTATCCGGCAATTGCCGTGAGAGGAGACGCCAACTCCGTACAGCATGAAGCCAGCGTGTCCAAGGTCAGCGCCGAGCAAATTTTTTACATGCGGCAGCGTGGCATGAATGAAGCGGAGGCCATGAGTTTGAGCGTAAACGGTTTTGTGAACGATCTCGTGAGACAGTTCCCCATGGAATACAGCGTAGAGCTGAAGAGATTGATCGATCTGGAAATGGAAGGTTCGGTCGGGTAAGGAACCCCCTCCCCTTTTTGAAAATGAGTGCGCTGGAGGTTGCGAGTTCCCGCTTCGAAAAGGGGGAAGGACTTATCAACGAAGAAAGTTTTCTTACCTTTCTTCGGCAACGAGCCAACGAGCCTGGTTGGCTCCAAAACTACCGCGAACGCAACTGGAGACGCTTCGTTGACACACCCGAGGCATCGCGCAGGGATGAAAATTGGCGGTTTGGGGACCCCAAGAGATTGGGCATTGGGAAATGCATGCCGTTCCAAGGTGCCGTCGATGAAAGTGTCGCAAGCGAACTTAGGCAAAACTCCAACCTTCTGCCCGCCGCTGCAGCCCGCATCGTCTTGTTGAACGATCATTGCATCGAGGAAGCCGAGTTATCTGAAGACATGCGAAAACAAGGCCTCGTGTTTGAATCGCTGGAATCCGCCTTGCTGAAACATCCGGAAGAAATTCGCCCTCATCTGGAAGCCGAAGAGAGCGATCTTGGTTCAGCAAAACAGATTGCTCTACACAACGCTCACCTACGCAACGGAATTTATCTACGCATTCCTGCCGGCGTGATCATAGAGCAAACTCTGGTAGCGTACCATTGGATAGAAGGAGCCGACCGAGCCATCTTTCCTAGGACCATCATTGATGCCGGAGAAAATTCAGCGGTGACCCTAGTCGAAGCCTATTTATCAAGAGACGACGAGCATGCAGCCTTCAACTGCGCTGTTGGCTCGGTCAAGGCAGGACCTCAAGCAAACGTCTGCCGCATCTCCGTACAAAACCAAAACTTGAACACGGCCTCGTTTCTTCTCGATAGCAACAATTGCAGTCGCGCTGCAAAAATCAACAGTGTCACTCTCTTGATGGGGTCGCATTCCTGCCGACATGAAAGCTTTCTCAACCTGCCGGAACCTGACGGCGAAATTCGACTTCGCTCGATGATTGCCGCTAGCGGTGACCAACTTTTCGACCAACGCAGTCGCCAAGACCACCAAGCCGAGCGCTGCACCTCGGACGTATTATGTAAAAATGCCCTTCACGACAAAGCCCGTTCAGTATTCGCTGGATTGATTAGAGTAGACGAAAAAGCACAACAAACGGATGCCTACCAGACCAATAGAAACTTGGTGATTGGTTCCGCTGCGGAAGCCGACTCCATGCCCGGATTGGAAATCCTGGCAAATGACGTGAAATGCAGCCACGGAGCCACCACCGGAAGAATCGATGAAGAACAGCTTTTTTATCTAAAAAGCCGAGGAATCCCAACCGAAACCGCGAGACAACTACTCACCCTTGGGTTCTTTGAAGAAATTCTGGAAGAAAGTCCTGACGATCTTTCGGAAACCCTTCGTTCACTGATTCGAGAAAAGTTCGAAAGCGGCCGAGCAAAGGGGCGTTCTTGACCATGAATGATGAACGGATACTCACTCGCGACGTGGAAGCCACGATGATCCCTCATGGCACCCCTTACCCGATAAAGAAAGGTGAAACCGTCACCATCACACATCGCCTAGGTGGAAATTTCACGATCACCACTGGCTTCGGCATGTATCGCATTGGAGCTGCAGATGCAGATGCGCTTGGAGAGGAAACCGTTGAAGAAGCAAAAGAGAAAACCTTTGACGAAGACGCGGAACCGCCAACCGATGGCGAGGTCAGGAAGGTGCTCGAGGACGTTTTTGACCCCGAAATCCCCGTCAACGTGGTGGATCTTGGATTGATATACGAGGTAAGGGTGGAAAAAGAGAAAACAGGCGGCTACTTTGTTGAAGCCGACCTCACGCTGACTGCTCCTGGATGCGGAATGGGACCTGTAATCGCTGAAGACTGCCGTCAGCGAATTCTCACAATGCCTTCAGTAGCCGATGCTCGCGTCGAAGTTGTCTGGGATCCTCCGTGGAGCCAAGATATGATTTCGGAAAAAGGGAAAATGGAGTTGGGCTTGCTTTGATACCTGCGCTTGCAATTTTCCTCAAATCTCTAGTAATTCCTTGTTTTTGCTTGTCCCTCATGGGTTTAAAGCCTTTTTCTGCGCTTTCCAACTTCCTTAATGAACGACAACGCTAAACATTCTTTTGCACTTGGCACCGATCATGCCGGCTTCCTGTACAAGGAAGCCATCAAAAGCTTCCTCCTTGCCGAAGGCCACGAAGTAAAGGACTTTGGAACTTTCTCCGAGGAATCGGTTGACTATCCCGCCTTCGTCAAGCCAGCAGCTCGAGCGGTTTCGGAGGGTATATGCAAATTGGGGATCGTACTGGGAGGAAGTGGCAATGGAGAAGCCATGGCTGCAAACAAAATTCCAGGCGTCCGATGCGCCTTGTGCTGGAACGAGGAATCTGCTCGCAAAGCGAAAGAACACAATGACGCGAACATGCTCTCTCTCGGACAACGAATGATCTCCGAGGAAACCGCCATCAACATTGTCAAGGAATGGCTCGCTGCCGATTTCGAGGGTGGCCGACACGTCGGCCGCATCAACATGCTTGACGAATAATTTCTAAACCAAAACAAATATGCAGCCACACTCATTAGCCCAAAACACGGAAGGCGAAGCCAAGGATTCGGTGCGCGAAGTCATCAAACGCCGGTTTCTTGATGAACGAAAGATTTTTCTTTGGGGAGAAGTCAGTGATAAATCGGCCCGTGCCGTTACCGAAGACCTCCTTTACCTGGAAGCTTCCGACCCTGGTAAGGAAATCACCTTTTACCTAAACACGCCGGGAGGTTCCATCACGGCGGGAATGGCGATTTACGACACCATGCAACTAATCGAATCTCCTATACGGGTTATTGTTACTGGGATGGCTGCCAGCATGGGATCGATCCTGCTTTGCGGCGCCGCCAAGGGAAAACGCTTTTTGTATCCTCATTCCCGTGTCTTGATTCATCAGCCGCTGATCACCGGTCGCATGGTGGCCGTTGCAGTAGACATAAATATTCAAGCCGAGGAGATGGAGAAATTGCGCGAAGAGCTCAACATGATTCTGGCCAATGCATCGGGTCAACCCTTGGAAAAAATACAAAAAGACACGGATCGCGATTTCTACCTGAATGCGACTGAGGCCATAGATTATGGACTCGCGGATGCAATCGTGGAGAAGATTTAGTCTACAGGCAAATCCATCGCCTCCGCCATGGCCGAAGCATTGGGCTTGCCCATCTCATCCAAAGGCAGGGAATCGAGGGCATAGATGTTTTTGGGGCGTTGAAAACCCTCCAGTCGCTCGCTCAAGGCAGCTTCGATGAGGTTGACGTCCGCAGAAGCAGGAGAACAAAAAGCAACTAGACGCTCGCCCCATTCAAGGTCGGACACTCCGGTGACGAAGCACTCATCGGCCAATCCGGTTTCACAAATAATCCGCTCCAATGCTTGCGGATCGACTTTCAGGCCCCCCGTCATGACAAGGCGGTCTCGCCTGCCATCAAGGTGGAAGCTCCCATCTTCATCCCAGTGGCCTAAATCCTCGGTCTCGAACCAAGAGCCTTCCGAGAAATCGAAGTCTTGGTAGCCCAGGCAAAGGGATGAGGACCTTATCCGTAAAGTTTCCGTGTCGCCAAAGGCGATTTCATTGCCGGGCAAAGTCGAGCCAACGCCTTTTCCCCCGTCCAAGAAAAGAGATGGTGACAGCAGGGTAACCATGCCGGCGGTTTCCGTGGTTCCATAAGTAGGAGCAAGAGGGAGCTGCAAGGCGCGCGAACGAGCGGCTAACTCCGGAGACAAAGCTCCTCCTCCTACGAATATGGCACGCGAACGCCGCAAACGATCGATCGCGGTTGAAGACTTCAATAGGCGAGCCAACTGAGTGGGAACAAGCGAAAGGAGGCGATCTTCAATCAAAGAGGCTGGAAAATCGTCGTCCAACAAATCTCGATACTCACCAAAAACAAGATCGCCTCCGGTGAAAACAGCTCGAAAAACCTGCATCAAGCCGGCCACGTGCCGGAGAGGCAGGCAACACCAAGAACGAAGAGACGGATCGCCCATCTTGACTGACAACGCGTCGACGGCTGCTTTCACCGTAGACAGCGAATGCCGAGCGAAACGCAAGCCCCCGGAAGTACCTCCAGTTGCCACGAAAAGAGAGCTCATTGGCAATTTCCGGGCGTGGTTGAAGATTTTATCGAATGCCAAGCTCTCCGCCTTGGCGGGCAGTGGTGGACGAAGCCACAAAGAACTTTCCTCCAAGATGCCGGCAAAAAGCTTGGCGGCAAACAACACGGGGTCTTCATCTGAAACCACGACTCCCTTTGTCCGCTGTCCAGTCTCCAAATCGCGCAATCGCCTCTGCTCCGCCTGCAAAGCCACCTGAAAACGAATGCGATCGGAATCCCGGCCAAGCCATTGACCATCTGCAACAGTTTCAGGAATCATGACAATCCCGCCCATGCCTTCTCCAATTGGTCGAAACCAACGGAGCCAGCGTTTACAACGCAAGACGCGGCATGTAGTTTCAATCCATCATTCGGGAACAAGTCCTGCCCTCCCATTCCCAAGACCGCATCTTGTTCTGTTCCCGCCACAGCCAATCGCAAGACGGCCTCATACCCAAAACAGGTTTCCAAGGAAGATGAAAATATCATCGTGTTAGGAAAGCTATTCACCATGTCTTGCAGTTCCTCAAGACAGCCAAGCAAACTTGGCTTCAGAATCAAGAATCCCGGCCATTTTCTTTGCTTCAGCATGGAAACAAACCCATGAGTGACTGGTAAATCCAGACCAAGCGAAACATTAAAAGCCTCGGCTAGGCCAAAGGAGGCTTCCCATAACGCTGGGTCCAAGGAATCTTCGACAAACTCCACTCTCCCATTGCCTTCCAAGTATTCCAACCACTGCCAAGCCTCCAACAGATCCCAAGCTCCATTGGCATCCAGTCGCAGCGACCCATCCGTAGGCAACTCCTGCATCAATTCATCAAAAACCCTTCGTTCCTCCTCGAAGGTCAAAACCCCGACTTTCCACTTATAGGTTTTGAAGCCCAGACCGGATAATTCCGACATTCTGCGCAGGGCCAATCTGCCCGGTGGCAGTAATGCGGCGTTTCGCCTATTGCCATCGGGGGGGAGAAAGTCTTGCCGCAACACGGAAGAAGCACAGGAAATTGCAAAGCGACAACAAGGCAAGGCGGCAGGGACTTCTGAAGGGGAATTTCCCTTCGCCGCACGTTCTAGAAAATTTTCCGCAGCGGCCAAGGTCTCCGTCCCGAACCAAGGAATCGGGGCCACTTCGCCAAAGCCCACAAGTCCATCATCGTTTTCCATGCGAAGGATAAAGCCCTCACGGGCTTTCCACTTCCCGGCTGGAGACTGCAAAGAATGGCGAAACTGTCTGCGATACGGTCTGTAATCGAATTGCTTTGTCAATGTAGCCTCCTGCGTCCGGTTCGCGGTTGGTGATTGGAAGATTGGAGTTCTGCCTTGCCTACGAGGTATCTTCAAAGATATAAAGACAAGTCCAGAATAACCGGGCGATGCGATCCGCAAAGCCCCCTTCACCTCAATAAGAGGCATGGACGAAGAGTTTCTCCTAACCGCAGATCAGTTTTTCTCGCAAGGGCTTCCCACCGGAGTGACCTTCGACGACGTCACCTTGGGCACCCAGTATTCGGAAGTCGCCCCGCGTTTGACTAACGTCGAAACGAAATTGTCCGAGTCTATCCTGCTCGGCATCCCCATCATTTCCGCCGACATGGATACCGTCACGGAAGCCGAAATGGCCATCGGCATGGCTCTTCACGGAGGCTTGGGACTTATCCATTACAACATGCCGCCGGAAGCCCAGATCAAACAAGTCGCCCGGGTGAAATATCATGTCCACGGCCTCATACAGGACCCCATCACAATCGACCCGGATAAAACCATTGGCGACGTCATTACCTTGATTGAGGAAAAGGGCTACCAATTTCACACTTTTCCCGTGGTGGATGAGCGCAACAGTTTAGTCGGATTGCTTCCAGGCAGAGTAGTCAAGCCCAGGTACAAATCCAAACCGGTCACCGATGCAATGCTTTCCAGAGAGGAAGTCTTCACGGTAAATCAAAAGGAAATTGAAAAAGATCCGATCGGAGCTGCCGATCAATTCTTCGACGGACACGTAGGAATACACAAGTTACTTGTAGTGGACGATGAAGACTGCCTGAGAGGCCTCTTTACGTTAAGCGACATCGAACGAATCTACGACGAGCGAGACTCCCTCCTAAAACCTGCTCGAGACGATCAGTTTCGCCTCATTTGTGGAGCCGCTATTTCCCCCACTCGAAACAAGGATGGTGGATTGAATGAAAACAGCATGGTGGATCACGTCGGCCGCTTGGTGGACGAAGGGCTCGACGTCGCTGCAGTCTCGACCGCTCACGGATTCACCAAAGGAGTCGGCGACATGGTTCGACTGCTGAGGCAACAATTTCCGAACCTCACGATTATTGCAGGCAACGTCACAACTGGAGAGGGTGTTGAATTTCTCGCCGATGCAGGAGCTGATGCCGTGAAAATAGGACAAGGGCCAGGCTCGATATGCACGACCCGAGTGGTGGCTGGCGTAGGAATCCCTCAGATGACCGCCCTTCATCTCGCCACTCAAGCCTCAAAGAAGAGAAACATTGCCATTTTAGCGGATGGCGGAATCACTAAGTCGGGAGACATCGTGAAAGCCCTCACCTTGGCGGATGGTGTAATCTGCGGCAGTCTTTTGGCTGGTTGTCGGGAAACGCCGGGGCGAGTCATCGAGATCGACGGCAAACTCTACAAGCAATACCGTGGAATGGGCAGCAAAGCAGCCATGCGAGAAGGTTCCGCTGCACGCTACGGCCACGACAAGGGAGTCACGCAGAAAACCGTTGCCGAAGGGATTGAAGCCCTGAAGGAACTTTCGGGATCTCTACAAAACACTCTTGAGAGCCTCGTTGGAGGAATCCAATCGGGATTAGGCTACCTCGGAGCGAATGACCTCTCGATGCTCAAGCAAAACGCTCGCTATCTTCTAGTGAGTTCCGCTGGGCTGCAGGAATCAAAACCTCATGACGTCATAGAGGTAAAAACCGGAGACAAAAGCACTTGATTTTCTGATTTCCGTTTGCCGCTCCGTAGAGCAAACACATTGTCTTCCTTCGACCTTCGCATTTCATGAAATTCGAGCCATTTAAATCCAAATTAATAGCTGATCTAGGGATCAGCATGGGCGACGAAGGAAAAGGTCGTGTTGTCTGTGAAATAATCGAAGAACTACGAGACGATGGCTGTGCTCCCGTCGAGGTTGTCATCAAGCTGAATGGAGGAGCTAATTCGGGTCACACGGCGGCAGGCTTGAAGTTCAACCTCTTACCTTCGGCAGTAGGTGACGCCGCTGTTCCGATCCTTGCCATTGGCTCAGGCGTTGTGGGCGACCCACGCAAGTTTCTTTGGGAAGCGCTTCCTCTGGAAAAGATGGGACACAACGTCTTGGGTCGACTTGTCATTGATGAAAGAGCCATGGTCAGCGACCTTTCACATCGATTGTTGGACCTAGCGTGGGAGGACTACAGGTGCAAAGTGCTCGGCATGCCAACCAGAGGGTCCACTGGTCGAGGCATCAGTCCAGCTTTCTCGGATGAGGCAGGCCAATGGCAAATCTTCTATCATTCCTTTCGAGGCGAGAAAGACGAATTCGCCCGTCTAATGAGCGAACGAGCGGATCGGGCAACAAGGGTCATCCAACATGTTTGCCGCGTTTCCGAGGAAACGTGGGACAGCTTCTTCGACACGCTGACTACAGCTGAGGAGAAAGCCAATTCCACGGCCATAGAGGCAGGGGTTTTCCCCGCCTCTGAATTTGACTTTCATCTCTTCAAAGGAGTTGCCCCTTTCCAATTGAACGTCGACCATTTGATCGACGTTTATTGGGAAGCAGGCCACAAACTGGCGTCAAACGTGGGCGATGTCCGACAAATAGTGTTAGAGACTTCGGAGTCTGGCAAAACCGTGATCGGGGAATTCGGCCAATCTTATTGGTTGGACAAAAGGCATGGGTTCTCTCCGAACGTCACGGCTTCTCATACGACCACACCTGAATTCTTCCTTTCCGCTGGCATTCCTCCGCAACCAGTTCACGTAATCGGTACCTGCAAGGCATACGACACCAAAGTAGGCACCCATGTTTTCCATACGGAAATTCCGGACGAAAATCCATTGGCCTTAAAACTGAAGCAATTGGAATTCGGCACCTCAACGGGTAGACAACGCATGGTCGGCTGGTTTGATGCAGTGGAAAAAGGAACAGCTATGCGGTATTGCGGCTTCGATGATTTGGTTATCAACAAAATCGACGCCTTGACGCACAGCGACGGCTGGAAGGGAGAATTATCGATTTGCACTGCCTATGAAGACCGATCGGGCAATCGAGTGCATCGCGTACCTCGCGACGATCGTGAACGGCGCTCGATGAAACCTGTTTATAAACAAATTCCGGGATGGATCGAAGACATTTCTCTATGTCGATCATTCTTTGAATTGCCCTCTCAGGCTCGCAACTACGTCGCTTGGATGGTCAAATCCACCTTGGACGCAGCGCAATGCCCCGGCCCGCAGCCAAGGATTCGATACTTGGGTGTAGGTCCCGATCCCAAGCAGATTATCAAAGACGTCCCCGCTTCCGAACAATTGATCAAAGAGAATCTGCTCGACACTTGAGTGAACGCCGCAAGCAAACCATTGCTCCCTCGTTCGGCTGGCTTGAAAGCGGCTCCCAACCGACTTGCCTGGGCAGACGTCGACGAGAAATACCTGCAAAAGCTTGCCCGAAGAGCGAAAGAGGAGGACTTGGATGGGATGGGATTGCGGAACCCTCCCGACCACAAGGGAGATCGAACCGTGGAAGCGCTTGATTTGAATGGGCAGGGATCCGCCTCTCTCGTAACCCGCAACCCAATGGTTGCTTGCGGGTCGGGAATCATCCCCTTCATTCTGAACGCATTTGGAGGTGAAGCGACACTTGAGACATTCGTGGAGGATGGGGATTATCTGAAAAGTGGCTTTGCAATGGGCCAAATCACAGGAAGCAAGAAGACCCTGCTCGCAGCCGAACGCTCGTTGCTGAACTTTTTGCAACGATTGTCCGGCATTGCCACGCAGACACGAAAATTCACCGACCTCCTAGAAGGGGGAAAACCACGCCTTCTTGACACGCGTAAAACCACTCCTGGGCATCGTGTTCTCGAGAAATATGCCGTTGCCGCAGGAGGAGGGTGGAATCACAGGTTCGGTCTATTCGATCGCGTGATGATCAAGGACAACCACCTCGAGGCAAGCAAGGCGTCGGCAGGAGAATTCCTGACCGAACTCGTATTGAAAGCCAAAGCGAGAGCCCCCGACCTTTTGATTCAAGTTGAGGTGGATCGTCTGGAACAAATTCCGCCGATCCTGAAGGCCAAGCCCGATGCCTTGCTGCTGGACAATTTTGCCTTGGACGAGCTGAAAGAAGCCATTCGCATAATCGATTCCACCGCTATCACCGAGGCAAGCGGAGGGATAACCTTGGAAAACGTCAATCGATACAAAGACTTGGATCTCGATTTCGTTTCGACCAGCGCAGTGGTTGGACAATCGGCTTGGAGCGACATCGGTTTGGATTGGGCGTTCTGAAATCACAATGTCGAAAAAAACACCCCGCAAACGCGAGAAGGTCGTTCCAAAACTACGACGCCCGCCCAAGGATCCCGGACTTTTTCTTTTGCGTACGCTTCTAGCCGCATTTCCACAATACGTTTCCGGAACTTACTTGGCCCAAGGTATGAAAATGTCACGGGTTGGCGTTTGGAACCGAGTAAACAACCTTCGCATGCAGGGGCTCGGAATAGACGCTGCTCGTAACCGAGGCTATAGGCTTACGAAAGAGCCAGCTTTATTGAATCAAAGCTTGCTTGAGGCTCACATGGACGCAGAGCAACCGAATTGTCGCTGTGTCGTTCTCCAATCCGTGGACAGCACGAATTCGGAAGCGGAACGCCTACTGAATGCCAATCGCAAGACGCCCTTTGCCGTTTTTGCCAACCAGCAGGAAAAAGGTCGCGGTAGATTGGGGCGGACATGGCACAGCCCGGCTACGGGGAATCTTTATCTTTCAGTTGCTTTCCGTCCAAAATTGCCGGCAAGTGACCTACCCTTGACCAGCTTGTGGTTCGGCCTGAAGATTTGCCATTTTCTAAGGGATGCCAGCGGGCTGGACGTACAAGTGAAATGGCCCAATGACCTACTCATCCAAAAACGCAAGATGGGAGGGATGCTCGCGGAAGCGAAAATAGACGTCGACTGTATTCAAGGTCTCGTTGTCGGGATAGGCCTCAACGTGAACTCAAAGCAAAAGCATTTCCCGAAATCCCTGACCGGAAAAGCCTCCTCTTTTGCAGAAAGCGCCGGGCATGCCCTACCCTTGCACGAGCTTGCCTCCGGTTTGGTGCGTTGCTTGATCATGGCTTATGAGGAATACCTCGAAGGCTTGGACTTCAAAGCCTTGCAAAAAGCATGGAAAGAGGTGGATGCGCTGCAAGGGCAAGCCGTGCAGGTTCAAACCGGAAAGGAACTGTTGCGTGGCATCGCCCGCGGAATAGATCAAACCGGCTCCCTGGTCATTCGACTTGGCAACGGCAAATTGCGCAAATTGCGATCCGCCGACGTCACGCTTTCCACATGAAGCTGAACCTAGTCTGCGTTGACTTGGGGAACACCAACTTGCATGGCGGCGCATTCATCGGGTCGGAGTTGATTGCAGAACAATCGACGGCCACCGACACGATTCAGGCGGACCCTCGGAAGCTTGCATCCATGATCGAGGACCTCGCGCCCTTGGGCAAAGGCCCTTGGCATGCTGCCTTTTGTTCAGTAGTCCCCAATATCAACTCGCAATTGAATGACTTGCTGAGCAGTCGGTTCGAAACAGTTTTTGAACTGAGCGCTTCGTCTTGCATCGGATTACCCATTGCAAGTTGCAATCCCGAGGAAGTCGGAGCCGATCGACTCGCCAATGCAATTGCCGCGCAGACATATCATGGCACTCCGGCCATCGTGATCGATTTAGGCACTGCAACGACCTTCGACGTCATAGGATCGAAAAGTGGATATGAGGGCGGCATAATAGCCCCGGGCTTGAGTTTGATGACGGAATACTTGGCCGAGAGAACCGCATTGTTGCCGCAATTGAAACCTCATTTATCGATTCCAGATGACATCATCGGCCGATCCACTCATGATGCCATGCAACTAGGGTGTTCCTTGGGATTCCCTTCCATGATCGAAGGCATACTCAACCCACTGAAGAAAGAACTCGCAATTAAGGAAGGCAAGGAGCCCAAGCTTGTACTAACAGGTGGAACCGCCGAAAATTTGAATCAAGTCTTGGACGTAGACTTGCCGATTGATCCCATTTTAACCCTCCGCGGATTAGCGGAGGCGTTTAGAAGAGACCAAGTCAGGCATTAACCTTGACCCTATCGCCAGATGAAACATCCATTATACTGGAGCCAGTTTCAAACTTGGCTTGGAGGGTAAGCGCACGATGGTTAACGAGGATTTTTTGATTGAAGTAGACCAATTGACCAAGACTTTTGGACGAAAAAAGGCGGTCGATTGTATCTCGTTTCAGATACGAAAGGGAGAAGTCGTGGGTTTTCTTGGTCCGAACGGAGCTGGCAAAAGCACCACGATGAGAATCCTTTGCGGATTGCTGACCGGCACCAGTGGACGAATGTCGGTCTGTGGGATACCGATGGCTCAATATTCCCACGAAGTAAAAAAATACATCGGGTATATGCCCGAAAACAACCCTCTTCCTCTAGATCTGAGGGTT
The DNA here is from genome assembly GCA_002721705.1 of Opitutia bacterium. GTDB lineage: Bacteria > Verrucomicrobiota > Verrucomicrobiia > Opitutales > Seribacteraceae > UBA2993. The sequence goes on along the minus strand of PBLJ01000036.1, from coordinate 22,578 downwards.
TATGAATACCTTCGATTTCGCGGAAAGCTGAAAGGCCTCGAGGGAGCCAGGTTGAAAAAGCGCGTGGACTTGGTCCTGGAATTGTGCGACCTGCATCGTTCGGCCGAACAACGTATAATTGGGAATCTCTCCAAAGGCTATCGGCAACGAGTGGGCATCGCGGAAGCACTTGTTGCCGAACCGAAATTAGTGGTGATGGATGAACCCACGATCGGCTTGGATCCGCACCAAGTGATAATCATTCGAGATTTAATCGAGAAATTGCGTGGAGAAGTAACTTTCTTCATTTCAAGCCACGTACTTTCAGAAATAGAAAACTCCTGCGATCGCGCCCTCATTCTCAATCACGGACGCATAGTCGCTGAAGGCACCCTGACGGAACTGCGCGAAAATTTCGCCCCTGAAATCAGCTTCGAAGTAAAGGCAAAAGGTGATCCGAGAGAAATCTCGGCGCAAATCCAGAAATTGGATTCAAACATCGAGAAAACGGATGAGGGAGCAGTGGATAAAGCAGGATTTCGCTGGTTCAGCTTTCGCTCCGCCAAGGCCAAGGACATCATGGAACGCACAGCCGCTCTTTTGGTCAGGAATTCACGGACAAGCTTGGGGGAGATTCGTGAAACTCATCCCGATTTGGAAGAAATCTTCATTCGCGCAACTCAACGCAGTTGGGAGATCGAAACGCCATTGGGCGCAATCGAGGAAGACGCCGGAGATGAGTCAGGCAAAGGGCAAATGAAGCCCAAGGCCAAATCGAAGCGCGCCCGGTCCAAAAAGAAAAGAAACGTCCGAAGAAAAACCAGTTGATGAGAAACTTATTCGTCATATTGAGGCAGGAAATTTTCTCCCTCCTCATTTCTCCCGCAACCTTTATCGCCGGTTTTTACTTTCTATTGGTAATGGGGCTCATGTTTTGGTTTTACCTCGGCAGTTATCACCTCTCGACCGGGAGGATGCCACCCATTTTCGAACTGGCCTTCGGCCTCTTCATCATGACCCCCACGATAATACCTTTTCTTACCATGAGAAGCTTGGCGGAAGAACGCAGAACGGGTACTCTCGAAACCTTGCTCGCCACCCCAACCCCAACCTACGCAATCGTGGTCGGCAAATGGGGAGCCGCCTATCTTTACTATCTCTCGCTTTGCGGTCTGGCTTTGGGGTTTCCGGCCGTAACCCATTATTTTTTCGAGGACAAAGTCGGAGAACTGCGCTTCATGGATCTCACCTTTTTGTTCGGTGGAGGTCTGTATTTGATGGTCAGTGGCGCCGCATTCGTCGCTATCGGCATTTTCGCCAGTAGTTTGACCCGCAGCCAATTAGTGGCAGGTATGCTTACCTTCACACTGCTGTTGATCCAACTTTCCTTGATTTACTACTTCCATGAAAACCAACCTGCGGCTCCAACCAGCATGTTGGGCGAGACCATTCATCAGAGCCTGGGAGCCTTCTTTCGCGGTTATGATCATCTCCGCGAGTTTTCGCGAGGCATAATCGACACTAGGCCGATTGTCTACTACCTGACCAGCGCCGCCCTTTTTCTAGGCTTTGCAACCTTGGTAACCGAACACAGGAGCGGCGAATGAAAAAAGCATCCGACTTCGGGAACGCTCGCAGGAACAGTCGCTTGCATTTGATCTCGCAAGCTTTTCTTATGGTTGGCTTGGCAATCGCGATCAATTTCCTGGCCACCAAATTGTACACGCGCACGGACCTCTCTCAACCAGACCGCCATATAGTGTCGGCCGAAACGAAAAAGGTTCTCGAAAGCCTACAAGAACCCGTGGACGTGATCGTGACGATCACGGAAGGCTCGAACCAAGAATCTCCCTTGATGCAACGTCTATTGCTCGATCTGAAGTTCCTACTTGGATCGCTTGAAGAGGAAAGCTCTGGCCCAGGAAAAATCCGCGTGCACTACGTCAACGTGCTGAAGCAACGTGGCGCAAACGAAGCAATCATCACAAAACACGACCTAAAGGAACAAAACCTGATTGGAGTAGCTTCTGCATCAGGAGAGCCGATTTGGATCTTCAAACCTGACGCTCAAGATGCGAAATGGGAAACTGACAAAGTTTCGGCCAACGTGAATCTCAGTATCAAGTTGGAAAAAGAGGGATGGTATTCAGGGTGGGAAAAAACTTCCGAAGGGCATTTGATGCCCACCTACTTCCAAGGCGAATCCAAGCTTTTGTCGGCGATCAGGAAAGTGTCCAGGGCAAAAATGCCAAAGGTGGTATTTTTAAAAGGGCACGATGAAATGAAGACCGACAATTTTCATGGAACCCGAGGATTGACCGAAATGGAAAGTATATTGAAGGACCTCGCAGTCGAAACCGGTTCCACCCGGCTCGGCTCCGGAGAGCGAGTGCCCCAAGACGCAGACATTGTGATTATCGCCTCGCCACAATACAAATTGGACGACGCCGCGGATGCACTGCAAGGATACTTAAGCGATAGGCGAGGCAACCTGTTGCTACTGCTCGACCCAGTCCGCAACATGAAGGATCATGGACTGGAAGAACTCCTTGGTTACTGGGGACTGAGATGCGACGACAAGTGTTTGGTTGAACCGGAGGTCGAAAAAACCAACCGCGCTCCCTATTACACTGACTTATACAAAACCGAGGACATCGACCCCATTGTCGCCCACCCCATTGTGGAAAATCTTGCCAAGAACGAAATCCCCCTCTTGCTATTTCCATACGAAAGCAGAGGCCGCCCCGTCCTGATAGATCCCAGCCAAGCATCGGAGAGGGTGGTCGCAACCAGCTTGATGACGTACTCCGAAGCCAGTTGGGCGGAGAAGAATTGGCGCATTCCAGGCATAGCCGACGACCCTGCAGCCCGCGAAACGGAAGGCAACGACAAGGAATTCGTCTCCTTTGCGGCTGTATCCGAACGCAAGGTTCGCTCCGAACATGGCATTGATATCCCAGGGGGGAAATTAGCCGTCTTCGGAAACTCCACCTTGTTCTGCAACGAGGCTTTTGTGAAAGGCCATGGGAACCGCATCCTGTTTCGCAACGTGATCCACTGGCTACTGGACGAGCGCGAGTTGCTCAGGATTCCCCCTAAACCCGTTGATCGCTTTGCGATTCGGCTGAACCACGTTGAACATCATTCGGTTCTTTACCATTTAGCCTTGATTCCGGGACTGGTAGCTCTGGTGGGGTTGGCGCGACGCGCCCTGCGACGTGATGCTTGAATGAATCCAACGCAATGAAAAACAAAACCTTTATCCTTCTGGGGCTTAACTTAGTCGCGTTTTTTTTCATCGCCACCGTATATAAATGCGGCAGCGAAGAAAATGATGCCGAAGAGCTGGATGGAGCGAAACTGGCTGAATCATTTCAGAATATCACTGAGATCGTCATATCCAAAAACAATGCAGACCCTCAAAGCGTGTTGTTAATTCGTACCGATGACGAATGGCAACTAGAGAAGCCCTTGCAATGGCCTGCAGACAGGCACGCCGTACAAAAGATCGTAAGAGACTTGGAGCATATCGAGGCTAATCGCCTGTTCTCTAGGGATGAGCTAACGGATGGAGAAACACTTCAAGATTATGGCCTAGCCTCACCATCGCTGAGCATCAAGGTGATGGGGAGGAATGGCCTCATGGAACTGGGATTTGGAGCGACTACTCGAGACCAGCAAGAAGTTTACGTCTTGGCCAAGCAACAACAAGTGATCTACGCGGTGGACAAGGGCTTGTACGACGCACTGAACCAACCTCTGCAAAATCTGATGCAACGAAATTTCTTCGACTTGGATTTCTACGAGATCAAATCCTTGTCAGCTGAATTCAATCAAGGTGGAACCCCATCCACGATGAAAATTTCCCGTATCTCCCCCTCAAATGAAGACTGGACTTTCGAGACCCCCATTGAGGTGGCCGCCGATGGAGCCTCGGTCCGGACCCTGATCAATGACTTGTTGAGAGGAACCGTTACTCATTTCGTCATGCCTCCGCAAGAAATGGAAGCCATCGCCGAAAAAGTCGCTGCATCCGATTTCAGCATCACCCTGCAGGGCAACCTACGCAGCGAAACCCTAGTGGCCAGCGAGCCGATCGAAGAAGGAGAATTCACCGGCATGAGATATGCGAACCTGAAAGGATCCCCCACCTTGTTCGTCACCCCCAATGACTTGTTCAAGCAGCTCAAGGATGCCCAAAGAAAACTTCGAAACAAAAGATTCATGCGGATTGAAGAAAAGACGTCGGAAATAGACTCCATTGACCTCGCGGACGAAAGCCGTCGGATCAGTCTTAAAAGAGACGAGCAAAAAGAGTGGAAGGTGTCATTGGACAATTCGGAAAGTGTGGATGGGGACACCAAGGTGATCGAAGCCTTGCTAACCACACTCGCTGAAATAGAGGCTGAAAAGTTCGTCGATGCCCCTTCGGCGAACGACTTGCGCTCTTACGGATTGCCGCTGGAAGAGGAGCTCGAGGATTATTTAAAGAAACCAACCAGATTGACCATCTCGCTAGGAATGCAATCGGGTGAAAAGCGGGTCCAACGTGTGCTTTTGTTAGGGAATTCACCGAGTGAAAATGAAATTTATGCAAAATGCAGGAAAGAACCCGTTGTGTACGTCATCTCGAACAAATTGCAGGACCAAGTTCCCTTGACCGCCCTGCATTATCGAACTCGCTTGGTCGAGCCATTGGCCTCGGGTGCAACCATAAAGACAGTCACCCTTCTGGATTTGGAGAATAATGCCACCCTCACTGGAATGGAAGACAACGCCACAAAGGAAGCAACCACTAAGCTCTCGGAATTGATAAGGCAGTTTGAAATAAAGGAATATTTACCCGAAGCGTACTCGGAAAAGCAACTGGTCTTGCAAAACGAAACAGTGCCTTGGCGATTTAAATTGACTGTCGAAATCGTCTTGCCCGGAGGTGACTCGGGAGTCACCGAAAACCGCACCTATTTTTTCAGCCAAAAGCAAGGAACCTCGCAATATGGTGGTTCCCCCAACTTCAACTTGGTTTTCACACTGGAGCAGCGCATGATCGATGCCATTCAAGAACTACTCCCCAAGCGCGTACCCCCTCTCGAAACGAACCCTTGAGACATCGCCGTGGCTGCGAGCAATAGAGACCGTTGGGTAAAATTTGCCCGAATCGGATTGTCGACGACCTTGTGCCTGCAATCGCTCTTACTGCTTTTGGTTCTTACCGGGATTAGTTTTCCTGCACCAAGATTCATCTTCTCTTCAGCCGATGCGTCACTGGAGAAAAATGGCCTCGATCTGACTTATGATTCGGCCCGTTTCAATTTTCGCGGAATGGTAGAACTTAAGGGACTGACTGTGAGGACCACCCATGCCGATCCCTTGACCTTGATGAAAATCGAAANGGCGAAGCTTCGTTTGNACCCNTGGCGACTACTCNCGGAGTCCAAGGTTGTTCNCAGCATAAAGNTGGAAGGAGTCGACGCCCTCTTCGGGANGACAGGTGAACAAGCCCTTNTAACGGANGTTTCCTTCTCTCTNCGCAACTCNGACAAAGAAGCNGNGGCNAGAGNCTTTGGTTGGCTAGGAGNAACTCGGCTTCGCTTGAGCGCCTCCGTCGATCCTTCCANGCTCTTGTCCAAGGGAGAAAAAAAGAAATTACCTTATTTCAAGAGGCCAGAATTCCCCGTCCGACACATGCAGTTCAGACGAAGCATCGAGAAAGCGATTCACTATGTAGGAAAAACGGAAAGTTCCTTCACCATCAAGGTTAGCCAAAACGAAAAAGGACAGCTATTTTCACTAGATTTCAACGCGAAAGACAAGGAGTCCGGAAAAGGTCTGAGCTTTAAGGAAGCGGATGCCCATCTAGCATTGAGCCACCAAGACAAACAATGGATCGTGGTCGGACAACCCACGGTGCAACTCGAGCGAGCTCGCCTCGTTTTGGATGGTGACGCGAGCCAAGTGGGAAAAGCCAAACTAAAGATACAGAACGACAACTTTGAATTAAAGAAACTAAGACAAAAACTGCAAGCGAACTTAACCATGGAAGAAATCGCGCTGGAAGGTTCTTGGGATGGAAAGTTTGCTAGTTTGTACTCTGCATTGGAAATGGTTGAGCTTAGCCATGAAATCCGGGCCAAAACAAGGGTTCAAGCAAACCGCTTCTTTCTCGATCTCGAGACGGAATACTTTCGCCTCCTCAAATCCGGTTCACTGAAGGCAACCGGTTTAATTCATGCCGGGGATCTACAATCTCATCGCTTGGAAAGTCTCGGGTTGCGAACCCCTGAAGGGATTTCATTATTGGAATTAAACGCAACGCTAGGCCCAGGACTCTCCATCAATGAAGCCCGGTTCCGAGCAAAAGGAAACATGGTCGATTTTCGTGGAGTCAGACTGGATCGGTTTCAAGCCAGCGCTAGATACTTCAAGGGAGGGACTTGGGTGGTTGCCCCCTTGCACGTCAAATTGGACGACTCCAACGCCACCGACTCCTTCGCCTCGGGATCATATCAACAAAATGAAGCGAATGATTATCGTTTTCTGCTCAAAGGCGCCTTGAGAGGCGCCTCCATTAACAATTGGATGGTGGGCGCTTGGTGGAAAAACATCTGGAAAGACTTTGACATCGGGGATCTACCCCCGAAAGGAGACTTCGACGTCACTGGACGCTGGGGGGATTCAAAGGGAGATAGGACCAAGGTACAAGGTTTCGTGAAATTACGTAAGTTGGATTTTCACAAATTCCCTATAGAGGCAGGAACTCTGGAGGTCATTGTCGACAGCAACCGCACGCTTGCTCGCAACCTTGATTTGACGCTGGAAAACGAAGGTGAGGCAAAAGCAAACTTATGGTGGCAAAACGAAGATGGAAACGTTACTCGGATGGGAATCGAGATGTCATTGAAAGGCGCAAAGAGAGAAAAAGTCATACGATCATTGAGTTTGTCGTCCGCCTTTTCAACTCCCATAAACACCGATCCACAAAAATCGCCTTCAGCAATCGATGAAATCACTGTAACGGGAGAAGACGAAAGCATGTTGGATTTCAGGTTGAAGGCAAAGGGAAACCTAGGGGATTTATCAAGTTTCAAGGGAACCGGAGCAATTGACTTGAAAGACGAAAACTTGGGAAGCGTAAGATTGTTCGGGCCCTTGTCAAAAGTCATCCAAGAGAATCCGGTGCCTATACCAAGCGGTTCGGTGCGTTTCAACCGACTCGAATCAACTTACTCTTGGGAAGGCTCCTACGCTACTTTCAAGGACATGACGATAACCAGCTCAAGTTCCTTGATCCGAGGAGAAGGCAAATATTGGCTCAAGGACAATACCATAAATTTCGAGGCCCGGATGTATCTGCTTGGAGGCTTGGGATCCAAAATCCCGATACTGGGAAAGATCGCTGAATTCCTGGATCCTTTGTCCAAGTTCATCGAACTCACGTTAAGGGGTAGGCTCGACAATCCTAAATGGGGGTTAAGAGTTGATCCTGAACTATTTTAACGACAAAAAGTCGATTTTCGTTGGCTTTCTCGGCGAGAAACATTGAAACGATGATCATTGGCAAACTTCGACAATCACACTCGTCCGAAATTATGGCGTTGCCACGAGGCTATAAAATCGTCTTGAAATTCTTGAATTTACTTAAAGCCAAAAGGGGGAAAGGAACGTTACCTTGGATCTAAAGCAAATAAAAGGAATTCTTTCCTTGATGGAAAGTTCGAACATTACCGAATTCGAAATCGAGGAAAAAGATCTCAAACTTCGCATTAAGCGAGGCAATGACAGCGAACCAGTAATCGCCGCCGCACCTGTCGTTGCAGCGGCGCCCGCCCCGGCCCCGGTTGTTGCTCCTGAAGCCTCTGCCAATGCTGCCTCTGAATCGACCATCAAGGAGGAAGCGGGAGTCACTCTAGTGAAGTCCCCCATGGTCGGCACGTTTTATAGAGCCCCGTCTCCTGACAGCCCTAACTTTGTCGAGGCTGGCAAGAAGGTTACAAAGGGAGGAGTCTTATGCATCATAGAAGCCATGAAGGTGATGAACGAGATCAAGGCGGAGGCTACAGGTACCGTAACCGAAATCCTCGTTGAAAATGGCGAGAACGTGGAATACGGACAACCGCTCTTCAAGATAAAAGCCTGAAAGGTTTCATCCAATGATCCGTAAGGTGCTTATTGCCAATCGGGGCGAAATCGCCCTGCGAATTCTACGAGCCTGCAGGGAGTTGGGCATTCAAACGGTAGCTGTTTATTCCGAGCCAGACGAGCAATCCCTTCACGTTCATTTAGCCGACGAAGCAATTTGCATCGGGCCGGGTCCCAGCGCTGAAAGCTATTTGAGAACCGACCGCATAATAAGCGCCGCGGAAATAGCAAACGTGGATGCCATACATCCTGGATACGGCTTTCTTTCGGAAAACGCGGATTTTGCAGAACAATGCGAAACATGCAACATACACTTCATTGGACCGAAAGCCGCAACTATCCGCCAAATGGGAGACAAGGCGTTGGCGAGAGAAACAGTCAGCAAGGCAAACGTCCCGATCATCCCCGGTAGCGACGGCCCCATTGAAAATGAATCGGAGGCTATGAAAACCGCCAAGAAGATCGGTTTTCCAGTGATCATAAAAGCTGTAGCCGGTGGAGGTGGACGCGGTATGCGCATCGCTCACAATGCAATGGCTTTTGCAAAGGAATACGAAACTGCCTCCATGGAAGCCGAGAAAGCTTTCGGCAATGGTTCCATGTATATCGAGAAATACCTGGAGAACCCGCGACACATAGAATTTCAAATTCTGGCTGACAATTACGGGAAGATCATACACCTCGGCGAAAGGGATTGCTCTGTCCAAAGGAGACACCAAAAAGTGATTGAAGAAGCTCCCTCTCCTTACTTGGACGCCAAATTAAGAAAGCGAATGGGAGACGTAGCCATCAAGGCGGCGGTGGCGGCAAATTACGTCAATGCAGGCACGATCGAGTTTCTTTTGGATCAGAACGATGATTTTTACTTCATCGAAATGAATACGAGGATTCAAGTTGAGCATGGCGTGACGGAAGAGGCAACCGGCATAGACCTGATCAAGGAACAGATCGAAATTGCCAACGGCAAGCGGCTGCTCTACGACCAGAAAAAGATCGTGCTGGAACGCCATGCGGTGGAATGCCGCATCTGCGCGGAAGACCCGGCAAATGATTTCGCGCCCTCACCGGGGAAAATAGGCCTGTACTATCCTCCGGGCGGTCATGGGGTCAGGGTGGATTCTCACGTTTACGGTGGTTACGTGATCTCTCCTTACTACGACAGTATGATCAGTAAGGTGATCGCTCATGGACGAACCCGCAAGATTGCCCTCGACCGGATGTATCGAGCTCTCAGCGAATACCTCATCCGGGGAGTCAAGACCAACGTCGGCTTTGCAAAGGCAATCGTAGTGGATCCGGCCTTTCGTCAAGGAGAAGCAAGCACTGGCTACATAGAAGAATTCTTGAAACGAACGCCGAAGAACCTATTCTCTAAAGACAAGCACTTAATCAAATGACATGAACGCCAGAAAAAAAGCCGAAGCGGCCGGAGATCAGGAATTCCCGACCATCACCGAGGAATCCACTATGCTAGGTGACATAAAGATCAACCACAGTGTAGTGGCCAGCATCGTTCGCATTGCAACCATGGAGGTTGATGGCGTGTTTTCCGTTGGAGGTGGGGGTGTCGTCGAAGGCATTGCTGAATTTCTCTCGAAGAAAGAGTCAGAGCGAGGAGTTCGTGTGGCGGAAGGAGATGCGGGGGCTTACGAAATTGAAGTTCGTGTGATCCTCCGTTTTGGTGTCGATTTGGCAAAAGTGGGCATACGTATACAAGAAACGGTTAGAGACCGAGTGATCGAAATGACGAGCAAACCAGTCGAACGCATCGATGTCGTGATAGATGGCATCAAAATGGAGACTTCCAGTCAAACTCTGGCAAAAGAGAGTGAATGGGAAACCATGTCAACGGATTGATCGCCTTGAATTCCATGCCACTGATCATAGCTCAGAAACCAGACCTTTTCGACCTGACGATCAGGCAAGCGCTAAATGAGCCCGTTTATCTCGGTGCAATAGCTCTTTTGGTATGTTTGCTGGGATTGCTTGTTTTGGCCCGCAAGTTGAAAACTGAATTAATACCAGCATTCCAAGACAAACAAGGTTCCGTTCACGTCACGCCCCATGCCTTGCACGAACTCGTAAGGAAATCTTGTGAGCAGATTGAAGAAGTAAAAAGCCGAAACACCCAGATAATGTTCGATCGAGGCAAGCTGACTCTAAACGTGAGGCTGCAAGTAAATAGCGATACCGTCATCAACGAAGCCAGAGCCCGCCTTCGCAATCATTTGGATGTCGTCTTGGTTGACAACCTAGGTTTGAAGAACTTCACCGGAGTGAACATCACCATAGTTGGATTCAATACAGTTGAGGTAGCAGAAGATTGATTCCAAGTCTTGAGAGACTAGTGAACCCATTGTCACCCTAGGTGCAAGGGAGGCTTCTTGACCTCGAGCTTTACCCTTGTATCTCGCAAGGAAACGAAAAGTTCTTCCTCCAGAGCGGATGAGCTCACCAAGGCGCTTCCTATGGGCTGCTGCAACATAGGAGAAAATCCCCCCGAAACAACTGTCCCCACGCCATTGCCGTCCGACAAGACCTCTTCTCCTTCGCGGGCAATCCGACGACCGTCCAAAAGGAAATGAACGATTCGGCGACTTACCCCTTCTTCTTTTTCGTCAAGCAATGCAGCGCGACCCATGAAATCACCTTTATCCCATTTGACGGTCCAACCAAGCCCCCCCTGCAACGGAGTGATATCTTCGTCGATTTCATGACCATAGAGGGCATATCCCGCCTCCAATCGCAAGCTGTCGCGCGCTCCAAGCCCGACCAATCTCAAGCCTTCGGGTTCACCTGCCTCCACAAGGGCAGTAACCAACGCCTCGAGACCCGCAACCGGACAGTAAAGTTCAAAACCGTCTTCACCGGTGTATCCCGTGCGACTGCAAAGCACTGCGTTCCCTGCCATTTCGACAAAGACGAACCGAAAACGGGGAATGGCGCCTAAGTCGTAATTTACTATGCGTTGCAAAACCTTGGATGCCAAAGGCCCTTGAATGGCAAGAAGGCCATATTGATCGGATAGATCGCGCAAAACGCAATCGAACCCGTCCGCAAGCTGACTCAACCACTGAAAGTCTTTCTGGACATTGGATGCATTTACACAAAGCAGAAATTCTTCCTTCGCAAGTTGATAAGTGATCAAGTCATCGACCACGCCGCCGTCTTCCTTGCACATCGGAGAATAGGTGGCTCCTCCTATTCCCGCCTTCGAAACGTCGTTGACGAGGGCATAGTTAAGAAAACCTTCAGCATCCTTGCCCTTCACCTCGATTTCCCCCATGTGACTGACGTCGAACAAACCGACCGCTTCACGAGTGGCTCGATGCTCCTCCATGATCGGGCCATAGCTCACGGGCATTTCCCAACCTCCAAAGGACACGAACTTAGCTCCTCTTTCAGCGTGAAAGCCATGTAGGGGGATCTTCTTGTCTTGTTGGTTCATGAATCGATCATCAAAGGGAACTTGCGTTTAGGCATACGGACGTGGTTTATTATTGAAACTACATGAAGAGACGCTCGAGAAATTGCAATCGTCAAGGATGCCTGTGCTCGCGGTCAAAGGAACACCCAACGTTCCGGTCATCGAATTTCTTCTTCGGGGAAAAGATCGAGCTCTCCCGAAATTCCATTTCAAGCTAAAGTGGACTTGAACACCGACTTGGTTCTTCTCGGAGTCGCAATCTTCATCACCATCGGAATCTCCGGGTTGTGCTCGATTCTGGAAGCGATGATTCTCAGCTCGACTACTGCAGAAATCGAAGCTCTCAAGGAAGAATCTTCAAAAAAAGGTAAAATGCTGGAACGATTTCGTTCTGAAATCGAAGAGACTTCGTCCGCCATACTAAGCCTCAACACGATTGCCAACACCCTGGGAGCCACGCTCGTCGGCGGCTTGGCTCAGGACATTTTCAATTCCAGCAAACACAGCCTCCTGTATTTCGCCATCGGTTTGACCATTGGCATTTTGCTTTTCGCCGAAATCATCCCGAAAAACATCGGGGTGCTTTACCGCTCGAAGCTTCAAGGCTCCTTGGTTTATCCGCTTGCCGTGGTTCGTTTCATAATGGCTCCCGCCGCAAAGATCTGCAAAGCGACGGTGCGAGCAGTCGTCTCGGACAAACCTCCCGAAACAACCTCCGACGAAGAGGAAATCATCCTGTTGGCCCGCAAAGGCGCAAAAGAAGGCAAGCTCTCCAACGACGAGCGCGACATGATCTCCAACGCCCTGAATCTTGACGACGTCGCCGTGGGAGACATCATGACCCCTCGGACGGTCGTCGCGGCGCTGGAGGAAAACAGCACGGTGGAAGAAGTCTTCGCCACCCACAACGACGTCCCTTTCGGCCGCATGCCCGTCTACAGTGAAAACGTCGATCAAATTACCGGCATGGTTCGACGGCGTGATCTGTTGCGAGCGAAAGGCGACGACGAATTCAAACAAACGGTCGCCGAGCTTTCGGAGGAAATCATTTTCGTGCCGGAAAAAACCACGGCCGACAAAGCACTTCGCACTTTCCTGCACAAACACCAGCAATTCGCGGTGGTGGTCGATGAATTCGGTTCCACCGCCGGCGTACTTTCCATGGAGGACATCATTGAAAGTATCCTTGGACGGGAAATATTCGAGAAAGACGACGTCGCAGTCGACATGAGAGAACTCGCCATGCGAACAAAGACGGCCAAGGACTCGGAAGCCGCCAAAGCGCTGACTGAAGAAAGAACCACCGTCTCCTCCGACTCCAAGGAATAATGGAAGCCATCGGTCATTGGGTTCATGACCTCGATCCTTTTCTGATCGTTTTCTGGACGAAGGAAAACGGCAGCGACGTCGGCATACGCTGGTATGGACTATCCTACCTCGCTGGTTTCGTCGCAGCATACCTTCTGTTGCGTCGCTACTACGCCAAAGAAAGATCGCCATACGAAGGGGAACAAATTCTCAACTTGATGACCTTCTTGATTCTCGGGGTTTTAATCGGTGGCCGGCTCGGTTACGTGCTCCTTTATGATTTTGATGACTGGTTGAAAAACCCTTGGAAGGTGTTCGAAGTTTGGAAAGGGGGCATGGCCAGTCATGGCGGTTTCATCGGAGTGTTCCTTGCTCTCGTATGGTATGCTCGAACCACTCATCAATCGGTTTTGGCGGTCGGCGACATCGTGGTCACCGTAACTCCTCCAGGTCTCTTTTTCGGGCGCATTGCGAACTTCATCAACGGCGAACTGTGGGGACGCCCCACTGAAGTGTCATGGGGCGTTCTATTTCCTGAAGCCCCTGGTTTCATCGCAGGAATCGCCCGCCATCCTTCGCAGCTTTACGCTGCAGTCCTCGAAGGTTTGATTCCTTTTCTCTACCTGCAATGGCGGTTTTGGAAAAGCGACCACGAAAAACGTCCGGCTGGGAGTTTGGGCGGTGAATTCTTGTGCCTCTACGGAATCATGCGAATCTTAGATGAATTTTTCAGGGAACCCGATGCCAGCTTGATCGCTGGTATAACGCGCGGACAATTCTACTCCTGTTTCCTGATTGCGGGAGGAATCGGCCTAATCGCATGGGTTCATCGCAAAAACTCTCCTCAAGCAATTGATAAAGCCGATTCCGAGTGACATTGAAGCCACCTGACATCCTGTAATCAGAGAAGCGGTGAACAAAAAAATACGGATTCACGCAAATATACTTTGACAATTGCTCCCTTTGCAGGAGAAAAAGGTAGAGAGGAAAGGGAGTGGCTGCTTTAAGAAACATGTTTGGCTTTTTAGCCAACGACATAGGTATAGACCTTGGGACTGCAAATACCTTGGTATTTGTGAAAGACAAGGGTATCGTGTTGCGAGAACCCAGCGTGGTTGCCGTCTATGAATCAACCGGCAAAGTATGCGCCGTGGGAGCGGAAGCCAAGCGGATGCTTGGACGAACTCCCGGAACGATCACTGCTACCCGCCCCATGAAGGACGGCGTGATTGCGGACTTCGAGATTTCCGAGGCAATGTTGCGATACTTCATAGAAAAGGTCGACAAGAACAAAATCGTTCCACCTCGCGTGGTCATCGCCGTTCCTTCCGGTATCACCGCGGTCGAGAAACGGGCGGTGAAGGACTCCGCCATCAATGCAGGAGCCCGTGAAGTCATTTTGCTAGAGGAGCCCATGGCGGCGGCCATTGGAAGTGGTTTGCCCATTGCCGAACCGACCGCCAACATGATAGTGGACATTGGAGGTGGCACCACCGAAGTGGCTATCATATCATTGTCTGGAGTGGTCTTCTCCAAAAGCATACGAGTCGGAGGGGATGAATTGGACGTAGCCATCGTGCAATACATGAAGAGGGCTTATAATCTGCTGATTGGAGAGCGCACGGCCGAAGACATCAAAATGAAAATTGGCTCGGCCGTACCCATTCAATCCGGAGAGCTTTCGATGGACGTTCGTGGAAGGGACTCGGTGGCCGGATTGCCCAAGACCATACATATCACTTCTCAGGAAATCCGTGAAGACGCCCTCAAGGAGACCATTCAGCAAGTGGTAGACTTGGTTAAAAGCGCTTTGGAACGTTGCCCCCCCGAACTCTCCGCAGACCTCGTGGATCATGGCTTCGTATTAGCTGGAGGCGGTGCCTTGATTCGAGGACTCGACAACATGCTGAGTGACGCCACGGGACTGACCGTGATCCAAGCGGAGGATCCCCTTTGCGCCGTAGCCAATGGCACAGGTATCTACCTGAATTCTCTTGGTGATCTTGACCGGAAACGCTCCCGGGTAGCCATTAACTGAGCAAACTGCCTTGGCCAAGACGCCGAGCATTCGAAGGAAGCCCTTGGTTGTCCTCGCAATTTTCCTTGTTAGTTGGTGGGTTCTTCCCGTTGCCTTCAAACTCTCCTTGAGAGATGCCTTCCAGTCTTTTCAAGCCCCGATATGGGATTTCAGTTCGAGAGCCGCCGATCTCGGTGATTTTTGGTCCCACCGCGTACGTTCGCACGAGCAGTTGATTTCCGCCGGAAGAGATCAAGCTCGACTTGCCAGTGGCGAAGAAGCCTTCGCAATCAATAATAGCCTATTGCCTGCCGAACGTCAGCGCCTGTTGGTCTTGGCGGAGGAAGTGTCCCTTATTCGGAAAGGTTTGGGCATGGCCGGCCCCCCGGAATTCAAGCCTCTTGTAACACGCATAACCAAGCGCGAACTGAATACGTGGTGGCAACGCATTCATCTAAGGAAAGGGGAACAGGATGGAATCCGCAAAGGAGACGGTGTGATCTTTGGAGGTGGTGTGGTAGGTCGAATCATTGAAACCTCGACGAGGGCAAGCATCGTTCAACTGGCGACCAGTCCCTATTTCAGGATAGCTGCCAATTTCCGAGGCGATGATCGCCCCATCACCTTCCAAGGAGGAGGAAACCAAAGCTTCTCCTCTCCATTTGGCACTGCCAGAGACGCTCCAACGGACATTTCCCCCACCTCCGACTCACCCCAAGACTTGGTCACCTCACCTCTAAGTGAAACTTTCCCTGCAGGAATCAAAATTGGCCAGGTTCCTAACTTGAAAACCGATCCAAACGGACTTTTTCGAACCGGTAGAGTCGAGATGGACGCTCGGTTACTCACCCTCAGGGAAGTAACGGTGCTCGTGCCCCTTGAACGAGGAACCGATCAATGAGTAAACGGCCGAACGTCCAACTCATGATTCTCTTGGCGACCCATGGGCTATGGGCGTTTCTAATTACTTTGTGGAACGACTTCTTTGCCTTTTTACCCATCTATTTTTACATGGTGGGCATCTTTGCGATTCTTCCGGCAACTCGCCTTGATTTCCCCCGCGGATTCACCTGCGCCGTTCTATCGGGTTGCTTTCTCGACGCAGCTTTCCCAACACCATTCGGATTCCATGCATGTCTTTTGGCGATTGCCTGCGTGGCTCTTCGCGCGATTGATGAGGAGACTCTGATTTCTCGGCGCCGCATGCCCGTCGTAGCCGCCTTGATAATTAATTTTATATTTTTCACTTCCCTGCACGCATGGTTCACCTTCCAAACGCCTCAAGGAGGCGAAATACTGCACGGGAGAGCGTGCATCGACCTGATCTGTTCGGAAGTGCTGCTGGTTATTGCGTTCCCTTGGCTCATTGATTTGCACAAAGCCTTCTTGAACTTGGCCGGCATGGAGAAAGCGATTATTCAAAACTCAGCTTCATGAGCCTCATAGAGCGACATGAAAAAGGCAACCGACGGGTGGATTTGTTCCATTGGGTATTTCTCGTGCTCATTGCCTCACTCTTGACCACGCTCGGCTATCACCAAGTAATCGAAAATCGCAACTATCGCTTGAAGGAGGAAATGCAGGCGCAACGTCGCATTCTTACTCCGGGCTCTCGAGGAGACGTCTTTGATCGAGAAGGCAAACTGCTAGTCGGCAACCGCCCTCGTTTCTCCGCAGTCATTTATCCAGACGACATTCGAAAGGAATTGTCCAAGGAATACATCAACATGGTGCGGAAAGCTCGTAATGCGAAAGCTAAAATAAAAGGAAACAGCTCATTGCAAGCAATTTTGTCTCAAGTGCTTCCCAATGGTAAAAGGCAGAGAGGCGCCTTTGAAATAAGAGGTACAGGCCAACCTCATGCATCGAGAGTCGTTGTCTGGCAAAACCAAAAGCGATCCATACGATCCAATGCCAAGGGAGAATGGAAAGTATTTTTCGATCAATTCGATCCGGAACGACGTTTCCATTTGGATTTGGAACCTGAGTCAAAGCACGTAAAAGTCAGGATTGCCGGGTTGATTGAAGTAGAGGTCACTCGTGATCCTTCCGGATCCGACTGGCGATTGTATTCTCAAAAGAAGATTCGAATAGACAGCGCAAAACTCAAGCTGGACAGCAACTTCGCGGTAGTTGGCAAATACCTTCGCCAAATAAACGAGGTAACTGGTCGAGCGGAGGTAATCGATCGAGTTGCATTGAAAAATCACTTCGACACGCGCCTGCTGCTTCCCTTGAGGTTGGCAGACAGCTTGGAAGCCGAGGAATATGCAAGGCTGATCGAAAACACACCTGTTGATTCCCCCATCCAAATACTGACCGAGGCGGCTCGCCATTATCCTCAAGGCTCCGTCGCCGCTCATGTTTTGGGATACGTCGCAGTGGCCAAATCAGTCGATCTATCGGCCATTCCTGGCAGCGACCTTTCAACTGTCAGCTATAAAGGCAAAACTGGGAAATCGGGAATCGAGAAATTTTTCAACGAATACCTTAGTGGCTCGGATGGGGGAGAAATTTGGCACGTTGATCCTGTTGGTTACCAGTACAAACGCATTCATCACAAGGCGCCCAGCAAAGGGAAAAACTTGCATCTCAGTCTGGATTTGGACCTGCAAAAGCACTGTGAGGAATTCCTCTCCGAAGCAATTTCCAAGATTTCCTCCGGCAGAGAAACCGATGACCCAGACTGGTTGAAAATCGTGAACAAAAGGGTTCATCGTCACCTTGCCAAAACCAGCGACTTGGAAGATCTTGAGGCGAAGGAAATTGCCACGCTACTGACTCGATCAAACCAACCAAAGACCGCCAAGGAAATCGTGGAATCCTTGAACATCGATCTCAAGCCTCAAACTCTGGAAGAATTGTTAGACCCCCTTTTGGCCAGCGGCTCATTGACGAAAACCAACCAGGAGGGATCATCTCCCAGCTATTACCTTTCAGACCCACCGCCAACGCCAGGGGCAATCGTAGTATTAGACGTAAAGACAGGTGAAATCCTAGCCATGGCGAGCAAGCCGGATTATAATTTGCAGGAACTGTCTCCTCGCATCAGCAACAAGACCTTTCGTAAAATCCAAAGAGAGGGAGCTTGGCTACCCAGAGCGATACACCCCGGTTATCCTCCAGCTTCCACCTACAAACTCATGACCGCTATCGCTGCCTTGCGAACCGGGAACCTCACTCCAGACTTCGAACACGACTGCAGAGGTGAATACAAAGCCATGCGTTGCTGGAATCCCAATGGTCATGGTGTAATGAATCTCAGAAAGGCGGAAGCTGGGAGTTGTAATTGCTACTTCTTTCGTATTGGAGAGCTAACCGGTCATAAAGCCCTTATCGCCGAGTCGAAGCGTTTCGGGATGCATCAGGCACCTGAAATAGAGTTGCCCGGCGTACCCGACAAGCCACTGGTGCCCGATCCTGAGTGGAAACGCCGTAAACTCAATGAGTCATGGGAACTGGAAGACACCTTGAACATCTCCATAGGACAAGGCGGCTTCAAGCTCAGCCCTCTCCAAGTAGCCTGCTTCATGGCCTCTATTGCTCGTGGAGAAACCCGCACCAAGCCTACTTTGCTCCGAGTGGAAGGCGGAGCTCCGGATCACGGTGGAGAACCAATCGGTCTTTCGCCGGAACACTACGAAGAGATGATCCAGGGAATGGCGGAAGCCGCTTCTCCTCAAGGAACCGCCTACACGTGCAAGGTTCCAGGCATACAGGTGGCTGCCAAAACAGGTACGGGGCAATGGCGAGCCAACAACATGAAGTTAAGCATTGCATGGTGCGCGGGCTTCGCTCCATTGCGCAATCCCGAAGTAGCCATTGCGGTCATGATCGAAGGCGTTGTTCCGCAGGACAACATAGGAGGAGGAAAGTCTGCCGCGCCCATTGCTGGAAAAGTACTGTCGAAATACTTTGAGAAAAAGAATGCAAGACATACATCGACCCCTTGAACCCAAAAACCTCTACGAAAAATGGTCGCTACTAATTCCACAATGCTCGCCTTGGGCTCGCAAGCCCCGGATTTTTCGCTAAAGAACGCAGTGGATGATACTATCGTCACTCTTGATTCGAATGCTCGAGCCAAGGCCGTCGTCGTCGCTTTCGTATGCAACCACTGTCCATACGTCATACACTTGAGAGAACGCTTCGCGGAGATTGGGAACGACGCTCTTGCGAAAGGGGCCTTGGTTTACGCCATTTCCTCGAACGACGTGGAAAACTACCCTGCCGACAGCCCGGAAAAGATGAAGATGGAAGCGGCTACGGCAGGGGACCGTTTCCCCTATCTTTACGACGAATCACAAGAAGTGGCCAAAGCTTACCAAGCGGCCTGCACCCCCGACTTTTTCCTCTTCGACGCCAACCGTCTCTTGGTCTACCGCGGTCAGTTCGACGACTCGCGTCCGGGGAACGACCTAGCCGTCACGGGCAAGGATTTACAAGCGGCTCTGGACGCCGTCCTGTCTGGAACACCCTTGACGGAGGACCAGAAGCCGAGCTTGGGATGCAACGTCAAATGGAAGCCGGGCAACGCCCCGGATTATTTTTAGCCAGGCCTCCTACTTGGAGGTCATGACGAATACCCCATCCCAATCCTTGCCCGGAGGGTTGTCCTTCATCACTTTGCATCGGTCGATCAAGATCATCGAAGGGTTATCCTGAACACCCGGGGTAACACCCGGCTTGTTGGGTTCCAAGTCTTGGGCTTTCTTGAACATTTTCAAGGCTCCGTTCCAATCTTGGCTGAGGTATTTGTCCATGCCTTGCTGAAAACAGTCCAGACAGTCCTCGGTTTCTTGGGTAAGGTCTTTCTTGAATCCCGTGGGTTCATACATTCCCACTGGTTGCGTACGCCCCTTCACCACGCTCTTGTCCAAGAAACGATACGCAATGTCATCCTTGGTCTCCATGGCCGCTTCCATGGTTTCCTCGGTGATCATGATGTAAGCGCCGTATGCCTTGGCTCCACTTTCACAACGAGCGGCCAAGTTGACCATGTCTCCCATCATGGTGTAATTGAAACGATCCAGAGCGCCCATGTTGCCCACTGTCGCGGTACCTGTGTTGCAACCGATGCGAGTCTGCATCATGGACACGATATCAGGCCACTTGTCACCCTCGCTGGCCCATTTTTCGCGCAACTCGATCTGGCGTTGTTGCATCAACAATGCCGTCCGGACGGCTTGGTAGGCATGATCATCCATGGGAATGGGAGCGCCGTACATGGCCACAATGGCGTCTCCTATGTACTTATCCAAGGTGCCGCGTTCTTCCTGTAGAATGTTGGTCATTGCGGTGAGATACTCATTCATGAGATCCACCAAGCCGGTCGGAGAAAGCAACTCCGAGAAACTGGAAAAGGCCTGCACGTCGCTGAAATAAGCAGTGATCTTGGTTTCCTCGCCGCCCAAGCTAGGTTCCTCACCGGATTCCACCATCTGTTCCACCAAGTCCGAGGATACGTAACTACCGAACATTCCCTTGAGACGCCCTTTCGCCTTTTGCTCCAAGACCAAGGTGACACCGACTCCCACAAAGGAAGTGCTCAAGCCGGCGCACATGGGAGCAGTCAGTGGCCAGACAAGTTGCAATTGGGTGAAGAGGCAAAAGGCAACCAACACGTAGATAAGTTGAAAGACCAAAGAGCAACCTTGAACGAGATGAGAATGAGCCCCGCTGTAAACGGCCAAGAACGCCATCAAGACACTGAACAACAAAGTGGCGGCATGATCCACCCACAAAGGCATTCGCTGGATGTAAAAGCCACTGGTCAAGGTTTTGACGAGGTTGCCATGAGCACTTACCTTGGGAACGGGAGATGCATCGAAAGGCGTTGGCGCCTCGTCCTGCAGGGATTTGTCCTCAGGACCGACAAAGACAATCGCGTCCTCAAACTGACCGAACAAACCGGGTGCATTCAAGGTCTTAATTTTATCCTCAGCATCGGCATAGTTTTCTTTGTTTTCTCTTATGGCAGTTGCAGCATCGTTTGAAGCTACTCTGCAGACTTCACCGAACTCTTTCTTTGTATATCGTTTTTTTATCTGAGTCTTCGGTAGCTTCTTCACAACGGATTTAAATTTAATTTCCAACTCACTGTCCGTTTCTCGAAGCACAATGCAAATGTAGTTACCACCCTCTGTCTGAATGAACTCACCATTTTCCGGAATTTCCTTATTAATCTCCAAGACCTTGTTTAAGTTGGCTTTGATGCGTTGAATCATTTTATCAGCTTCCTCCTTAGTTCCCTCTTGCTGAGAAAGCTGTTGGTCGAGAAAATGAATCTCTTGCATGCTGCACATGGGATTGTACGTATTATTAAGAGAAGGGGGCAGGAAGCTTAGGTTTATCCAATTACACAAGTCTTGCAGCTCTTCGTAGGCAGGCGCTTCATCAACGCCAATCTTGCCAGACGCCGCATCTATTAATCCCTGTGCCACGGCGAGCCTCTTGGCACTCACCTCTCTCTTCAGTCGAGTAAGAGCCGAGGGAAGATCAATATCATCTTCAGGGACCTCGAGATCGTTGACTCGAGATAGAAAAGCTCGTAGAATCTTGGGTGCAAGCTCGACGTATTCATTCAACTGTTTTTTGCCGAACAGTTTGCGAGCCTCCAGCAAATCGTCTTTCTCGGGGACGGGTTCCGTCCATTTGGAAAACCAGTTGATTTCCACGAATTGACCATTCTGCAAAGGAGCATCGACCAACACATCCTCGTGACGCCCGATGATTTGAAACCTATCCCTTTCTTCGGAAATACGAACGTTGTCATCGTCGAGTCCATAATAAGAAAGCAAAGCCTCCACCCCCAAAGTATAAAAATGGCGATTCAGCTCCAAAGGCATCTTGTTAGGCAAGGAATCAACCAAGGAACCGTTGCGGTCCCCAAATTGAGTACCGTTGTATACAAGATGAAGGTAACCATCTTTCTCCAAGAGTTGAGTCGTTTTTTCGTTGGCTTGGAGAAGCGCGAGTTTCACCGATTTTGATCTTTGGCTACTACGCAACTCCAAGAATGCTTCATATTCTTTAGCCTCGGCTTCCAATTCCCCAAGCATTCTCTCAGTCCTACCGATTTCCTTGAGGAGCTCACTCGCGCGTTGATGGTCGACAATGGCTTCACCAGCGTCTCCTTCCAACGCTTCCAGCTTTGCCGCCAAGCCGGCTCTCTTGTCCTCGTTATCCTTGAGCCGTGGCCCCAGTACTGCGCCGAGCGCAGGATTGTCGGAAAGACTTTTCTTCAAATTCCCGATCACCTCGTCCAATTCCGAGATCGAGGACTTCAGCTTCGCCACCTCAGCGGAATCCGGTGCAGCAGGTTCCACGTCCTCGACTGACTGTCTGTTCAATGATTGCCGTTCTCCCTTATGCACTTCCTTCAATTCCAAGTTCAAGTCTCCCAACTTCTTGGTCAGCGATTCCTTTCGATGCTGCAAACTTATCGAGTAGTCGTCTGGTTTGGCTTTAAACTCGGCTTCATTCCTCCCCATCTTGAGTCGAACGTCGGTAAGATCTGCCTGCAGTTGTTTAATTTCAGAGTTATGTGCTTGGATTAAGTCCAGCCTGAGCTTTTCTCTTTTGCCGCCCAGAACGTTATAGGCTTGAGCTGAACCTCCGCCAGGAAACCAAACGGGAGCTCTTCGCCGTACGGGATCAACTTTACTGGCAGGAACGTCTACTGTTCCCAATCTCCCTAAGTATTTTC
>PBLJ01000035.1 GCA_002721705.1 Opitutia bacterium | reverse complement strand
AGCGCCCAAAAAAGCAGGAGCATAACAATTAAAGCCATCACCATGCTGTTGAGCAGGCGATGCTCCCTCATATAGCGTCCCATGGCCGTTTCCTGAACCGGTCCTCCTTCGGGCTCGAATGGAAGGTCGCCATAGAGTTCCTCGGGTAGCGGTTCTCCGCCTTCGGTGTATCCTGGTTCGTATTCTCCCTCGTAATGGGGTTCTTCCGGGTATTGATTTTCTTCGTCCATTCGCTGCAAACTGTTACTATCTAGGCTTTGACTCCACCCTCAATGAATTTCAGTTCAATATGTTAGACGCAGGAGTTAGGGAATGATTAGGTTTACTTACCAAAAACTTCACTTAAACCTAATTTCAATCGCCGTTCGCCGTCAAACAGTAAAAGTTAAACGTCTGTTCTTACCACTTTGCGATGAACGTCGTTCAACCAACAAAAACCCCTTTTTTCAGCAGTCTTTATTGCCAGTAACTCGGGAAATGGTCTACATTGACTCGTTTGTCATCGGTCAGGAATGAAAAGCATCTATAAAAGCCAACTGATTTTTGCATCGCTCGTCTGCTTGCCCGCAGGACTTCTCGATCAATCTTTTGGTCAAGAGCCCCCCGCGGAAGAAAAAACGCCGCAAGCTCCCGCTGAAAAAGCTCTTCCCAAACCTCCTAAAGTCGAACCTTTGTCTCCAGGGGTTTTTCGAATAGCCGATCAAATCCTTTTGGATATGAAAAAGCGCGAAATTCGTTTTCCCGCCGTGTGCAACCAAATCAGGGGGTTGGTTGAATACGGCTTGGTTCACGAAAACGGCAAAACCCACGAGAGTTTGTTCCGCACGAAGATTTCGCCTCGAAACTTGCAGACCGCCTTGCTGCTTGCCCGTGTGGAAGCGGCCAAAGGTTTCGTGGAGAACCTTTGGAAGGAGGAGCGTGAGAAGATCGACGTTTCCGCTAGTCAATTGACGATCATGGTGTCATGGAAATCAAAGAACGAAATTCACTCTTTTTCTCTGGAAAGCATGGCAGCCAACGCCAACACGAATAAACCCATCGCTCCCAATTCCTTTGTGTTCAATGGGTCCCGATTCGTCGAAGGAATCTTCATGGCCGAGCAAAGCGGTTCCATTGTGGCTGTCTATGCGGATGACACAAGTATGATCAACAGCGGGGACTATGGAGCCAACAATGATGACGTATGGGTGGCTCAAAAGGAGAAAATGCCTCCTCTGGACTTCCCTGTCACCTTCACCTTGAAATTTCCGCCGAAGAAGTTACCGTTAAAGAAGGATTGAATTCCACGAAGACCATGAAAAAGAACCTGATTTTTTCTATTTTGGGAACAGTCTTATGGGCTTTTCCCGTATTTGCATTTGCGCGTAATGGCGAAGAGCCCAAGCCTGTCGATGCGGCCAATCTATCCATTCGCAATGAGGTCAGACGCTCCATTGGCAGCGGCGTGAAGTGGCTTGTCACCAAGCAGGAGGAGGATGGTCGTTGGGGGGATGCGGATTACCCGGCTCTCACCGCTTTGGCGGTACGGGCAATTATATCGGAACCCGCCACTGAACCGCGTTACAAGGGGCAAATGGACAAAGGTTTTGCCTTTATTCTGTCCAAGGTCCAGTCGGACGGAGGAATTTACGGTCGCGGTCTAGCCTCTTACAATACTTCCATTTGTATGATGGCCTTGCTTCAAGCCAAAGAGGCCAAGTACGTACCCGTTATCCGCAAAGCTCGGAATTTTCTCGTAAACCAACAATCGGATTTCGACAAACGCGGAGAGAACGACAACGTTTTCGATGGTGGCGTAGGCTATGGAGCTCGCTGGGCTCACTCCGACCTTTCCAATACGCATCTAGCCATGGAGGCCCTTTTTTATGCAAAGAAAATATTGGTTCCAAAGGAGGGCGAGGATTTTGAGTTGGACTGGGACTCGGCCATCAATTTCGTCGGGAAATGTCAAAACTTGCCCAAGAAAAACAAACAGGACTGGGTGAGCGACAACCCGGATGATCGTGGTGGATTCGTTTATTTTCCTGGAAGCAGCATGGCGGGAGAGCGGGAACTGGCCGATGGACGGAAAGTGCTTCGTTCCTACGGCAGCATGAGCTACGCCGGTTTGTTAAGCTTTATCTATGCCGAGATGAAACCTGACGACGAGCGAGTGATGGCTGCACGCGAATGGATCAACGCCCATTATAGCGTCGATGAAAATCCGGGAATGGGAGAACAGGGCCTTTTTTATTACTACCACACGATGTCCAAGGCGTTGTCTTTGTCGCAGGTAAAGTTGATCGAGAAAAAAGATGGCACCAAGGCCGACTGGCGTCGGGACTTGTCTAAGAAATTGTTTGATCTTCAGAAGGCGGACGGTTCTTGGATGAACGAAAATGGACGTTGGTGGGAGAAGGATCCGGTCTTGGCCACCGCCTATGCCTTGCTCACTCTGGAGCGTATTTATTACGCCCTTTAATCCACAATTGTCGTTTCTTCAAATTCTTCCATGATCGTGAAAATCGGCTTCAAGCAGAAAGCCGCAAATGGGTTTTTCGCTTTCTTTTTTCTTTGCGCAACCGTAGCCGCTCAAACGGATGCGTTGAAAGATGGCCTTGAGGCCACTGCTTCCTTTGGGAAAGTGGGCCAAAACAGGATTTTCGCCGATTTGCAGAAGGGGGATTCCAAGGCCAAGGTTCTCGAAAAGCTGAAACAGGGAGGTTTTCGTGAAATCAGCGAGGAAAAACCAAGGGGAATCGTTCGTTGCGATGCCAAGTTGAATGGCTTTCGCTACGAGCTTGTTTGCCATTTTGAAAAGGATTTGCTGAAGCTTTGCGTTGTCGAGGGGCGGAAAGGCTGGCAGTTTTCGTTTTACGAGGAAACCTTGCGTCCCCAATGGAAAAATCTCCGAGACAGCTTGGTCCAGCGCTATGGAGCTGAACGAACCACCAAGGCTTTTCCCAAAGCCGGCGACATTCCATTGAACGATCCCGCCGGCGTGATCACGGACGTTTGGGAGTTGGATGACAGGATGATCATTCTTGCGGTCCAGTTATTCGAAATCAAGGATTGCTGTACCAACCGCTTGATCGAATACACCACTTGTCTTGCCATGGTGCAACCCAAGTGAGTTTTTTTTTTGCTGGTTAGCCCCACTTGCGTTTGCCTAAAGCCTGCTAGCGATAGAAGAATGGGTATCTTTTCCAAGTTCAGGGAGGGCTTTCGCAAAGGAGCGGATGCTTTGCGGGGAGCCATTGGCACCTTGGTCGGCAACCGTTTGGACGAATCGTCCTTGGAAAACCTAGAGGAAGCCTTTTTCGCCAGTGATTTCGGTGTACAGACTACCGATGAAATTCTTGGAGAGATCCGTGAAGCCCACCGCCGCGACAAAAATCTTCGTGGTCAAGAAGTGGCGTCCATCGCGAAAACCGTATTGATGCAAGCTCTCGAAGGAGCCGAAGGTCGATTCGAGTTAGGTTCCGACCGACCGGAAGTAGTGTGTCTGGTGGGGGTGAACGGTTCCGGCAAAACCACCACCTGCGCGAAACTTGGGCACCGCTTGCAAAAGGAAGGGCACACTCCTTTGCTAGGAGCTTGCGACACCTTCAGGGCCGCCGCCGTCGAG
Organism: Opitutia bacterium; assembly: GCA_002721705.1. Lineage (GTDB taxonomy): Bacteria > Verrucomicrobiota > Verrucomicrobiia > Opitutales > Seribacteraceae > UBA2993. The sequence continues at coordinate 20,249 of PBLJ01000035.1, read as the reverse complement.
CAACTGCGAGCGTGGTCCGACCGTTTGTCGCTTGAACTAGTTGCAGGACATCATGGCGCCGATGCTGCCGCAGTGGCATTCGACGCTTACGCGGCGGCCGAAAGCAGGCAACGAGACGTCTTGTTGCTGGACACCGCGGGTCGTCTTCACGTCAAGGGGAACTTAATGGAGGAACTGTCCAAGCTTAGACGAGTGTTGCAAAAGAAGAATGAAAACGCGCCGCATCACTCGTGGCTTGTGGTGGATGGAAGCCTGGGTACCAATTCGCTCGAACAAGCACGTGTCTTTCACCAGAAATTCGGCCTTACCGGTTTGGTAGTGACTAAACTCGACGGTACCAGCAAGGGAGGTTCCTTGGTGGCGATTTATCGGGAATTGAAATTGCCGATTCATTTCATCGGTCTCGGTGAAGCCCCTGAGGACCTCATTCCTTTTGCGGTCGAAGGATACGTACAATCGCTTTTCGCCGATTTGCACGACGAGTCATCGGACTCTCATGCCTGAGACGGGAACGAGCTCCTAATCTCCCCAGACCATCATGGCTTTTGCAATCAGCGTGATTGCAAATCACAGTTGCCTTTTCCTTTGGATTTTACAAGATACGAGCCCTTAGATAGTTATGAAATTGGAGGGAGAGTCTTTGGAGGTTGGACTTGGCGAACGATCGTATGAGATCGTCGTGGGTCGTGGACTTGGCGAGGTATTACGTCTGGCTATCGAGGATTTGAGGGCGGCGGATCATCCCGTTGCTGCGGTAGTCGATGAAGGTTTTGCCTCCTCCCATCCCAGCTTTGTTCAAGGCGTTTTTGGGGATCTGCCCATCATGGAGTTGGTTTCGGGAGAGACGACGAAATCCATTGCTACCCTAGAGCGAATATGGGATTTCCTAGCGGACTCCGGCATGGACCGAACGGGTCGAGTCGTCGTCGCAGGAGGTGGTGTGACGGGAGATGCCGGCGGTTTCGCAGCGGCATCTTATCTTCGAGGCATCGATTACTTGCAGATTCCCACCACCTTGTTGGCTATGGTCGATAGTTCGGTGGGCGGCAAGACGGGGATCAATCTAGGAGCCGGCAAGAATTTGGTGGGCGCTTTTCATCAACCCACTGGTGTTTGGGCGGATTTGGATTTACTCTCCACTTTGCCGCCGGGGGAATTCTCAGCGGGTATGGCGGAGGTCGTTAAATATGGATTGCTCGGAGATCTTGCCTTGTTCGAGGAGTTGGAAAAGGGAGCGGGATTGAATCCTTCCAGTCCGGATTTGGCTCGGATCGTGCGCATCTGCTGTGAAACCAAGGCCCGCATCGTATCTGAAGACGAGCGCGAAACTGCTGGAACTGGTGGTCGAGCCCTTTTGAACCTGGGTCATACCTTTGCCCATGCGATTGAAAACGTTGCAGGATATGGCGACTACTTGCACGGAGAGGCCGTGGCCTTGGGTTTGACGGCGGCTACTCGCTTGTCCGAACTTTCGGGATTCTTGCCAAAGGGCTCCGTTGATCGCGTGGCCCAAACGTTGAAACGTTACGATTTGCCCGTTGTCTTGCGGACTCCTTTGCCGATGGAAGCTTTGCTTGAAGCGATGTATAAGGACAAAAAAGTGCGAAGTGGGCGTTTGCGTTTCGTTTTGATGGAAGAAGTGGGGCGAGCGATTACCGTGGACGAGGTATCCATGGCAGCGGTGGTCGACTCTTTTAACGTCATCGCCGCAAATCCAGTTGCGGATGAAGTAAGCAACTGATTGAAGACTGGGGGACGATTCAATGGAGGCGTTGGACGAAGCAATCGTGCGAGAATACTTCGAAACGCACGGTTTGTTGACGCGAAGAATGAGCAAGTCACGAGAAGCTGGTCGTAAAAAGGGAGGCAATGAAATTGTCCTCTCCTTGCACAACCCGACGGTCGAGGCGAATCCAACCGACCTTGGTTTTTTGTTGTTTTCCACCGACGTGGCTAGAATACGATCCGCCCTTGTTGCCGTGGCGGGGTGGGGGACCCCCGGTTTTTCGACGGCCTCCTTGCGCAGCGGACGCTCTCTCATGAAATTTCTCAAGGGAGAAGTCATTCGCAAATTAGACGATTGGCTCGAGGTTCCTTCGGGCAGCATGGAAGAGGGCATGGGGCCTTTTTTGCGTTTGGTTTGCCTGCCGGGCTTGCCAGGTACGGAGAAATTACGAGATCAAGTTGTCGAATTGCTTAAGTCTGCTGGCGTCGACGGCGCCTTCACGACTCGAGCCATGCTTGAGCATTTGTTGCGTCGGGCGGATGAGAATAGAGATTACACGGGTTCTTTGCCTTTGCAGTTCCTGCGAATTTTGAAGGCTTATGAGGTAGTGAAGGATCCGCAAATGGAACTTTTTCAAGAAACGGGCCCCAGATGATACATTCCACCGCCATCGTCGACAAGGCGGCTCGGCTCGGGGTTGGCGTTCGCATCGGGCCCTATGCCGTGGTCGAAGCAGACGTCACCTTGGGGGATGGTTGCGAACTTCAACCACATGCCGTGGTGAAGCAAGGATCCGAAATCGATGCGGATTGCCTTGTTGGTCATTTCGCAGTTATTGGAGGTGACCCTCAAATGAATGGATTCAATCATTCCTTGTCGACCGGTGTTCGGATAGGCAAGGAATCCCTGATCAGGGAGCACGTTACGGTGCATCGTTCGGCTTTCGAGAAAAAGGCTACCTTGGTGGGTGAGAAGGTCATGCTGATGGTTGGCTCTCACGTTGGACATGATTGCGTGATTGGAAACCAAGTGACCCTTGCCAATGCCGCCTTGTTGGCAGGTCACGTACATCTGGCTGATTTCGTTTTCGTTGGAGGAGGAGCGGCTTTTCATCAATTTGTCCGAGTCGGTGAAAGCGCGATGATTGGAGGTCGCGCCGAGGTTTCCGCGGACGTTCCGCCTTTCCTTACGGTTGTGGACCGCAATTTGACTTGTGGGCCCAATCTCGTTGGTTTGCGACGCCGTGAATTGCCCAATGAATCCATTTCAGAGATTCGATCCTTGTACAAAAAGCTTTTCATGGGAACTGAAAGCCCCCCCTTGTTGGCAGCCCGTCTTCTTGAAGAAGCAGCGGACGTCAAGACGCCGGAGGGGCATCGTTTCCTAGAGTTCTTTGCGGATGGGAAGAGAGGTTTCGTACGTAGCCGAACCCGAAGTAAGTGAATAAAAGCCAATCCCTTGCTTCCTGCTTGTAGGCATTGAGCATGGAGGTTATCTTGAAAGCTCCCTTTATAAATATGACCGCACCCACTCAGATCGCTTTGCCTGATGGAGCCCGCATGGGCAACGAGAACTTGGTCAAGCTGACTGACGCTGCGGGACTCAAGGCGTTATCGCTGATACAGCGAGATGGGCAAGGAGAGTTTCTCCGAATACGCATCACCGGTGGTGGTTGCAACGGATTGAGTTATAAGATGCAGTTTGTCGAAACCGGAGGGAAAGGTGATATCCTGGTGGAAACCGGTGGAGCTCGCGTCTTGGTCGACTTCAAGACGGCTCTTTACTTGAAGGGGACGCAATTGGATTATTCCGACGCTTTGGTCGGTGGTGGGTTCAAGTTCGAAAACCCGAATGCGCAGGCCAGTTGTAGTTGCGGTGAGAGTTTCAACCTTTGAATGGCTGCAAGCGAACGATTTCCTGCAGGCTGCTTTTCTTCCCTTTTATTATCCACTCGAAAAGGCTTGCTTCAAGATGCCGCAATCTCTTTTCTAGCTGTTTCCCTTTTTGAAAACGGTTTCAATGTCATCCCCTAAGATTCGAGAGCACGCGGCCCTCGCCCCAACTGCCTAATTGGGCAATTCCACCTAAAGTATGGGCAGACGACCGTTCGGCAAACGCCGTTTTCAGGGTAAGCGGAGTTACATCCGCAAAAATGATCGTATTCGGGCGCCTCAGGTTCGCGTAATCGGACCGGATGGAAAAATGATAGGAGTGATGTCGCCCGACAAAGCTCTTAAGATCGCGAAGGAGCACTTCCTTGACTTGGTGGAGGTTTCCGCTTCCGCTCGTCCGCCCGTTTGTAGAATCCTCGATTTCGGCAAATACAAGTACGAGCAGAGCAAGCTCAAGAAAAACAAGATCAAGTCGAAGTCGACCAAGGTGAAGGAAGTGAAGTTTCGGGTTCGCATCGACGTGCATGACTTCGATACCAAGCTGAAGCGAGCCGAGCATTTTCTTCTTCATGACAACAAGGTGAAGGTTTCCTTGATGTTTCGGGGTCGTGAGAACGAACACAAGCAATTGGGTGTGGATCGCGTCAAGCAAACCGTTGAATGCCTCAAGCACGTGGCTACGGCGGATGCTCCCCCTCGTCTCATTGGCCGACACGTCAGCGTTACCTTGTCCCCGCTCCCCAAGGGCCAGCGCAGGCCCAAGTACAACAAGCCCGACGAGATAGCCGAGCCACAAGAGCATATTGAGGAAGAAGAAGACGATCTTTTTCAGGAATCGGATGACGACATTGACGTCGAGGATGGTGGCGATGACGAAGCGACACCCGAAGAAACTGCGCTTGAAGAGCCTCCTTCCGAGCCCAAGTCATCCGAAGATTGAGCCTGGGGACTCGTCCCGATTGGGATTGCATTGGACAAAAAGAGATGGACTGGCAATGGAAGCATTTTGCCTTGGTAGCCTTGGGCGGCGGAGCGGGATCCGCCTTGCGGGCGTACCTTTCCCAATTGCTCAGGCATGGCTTTCCTTGGGGTACTTTCCTGGTCAACGTTATCGGATGCTTTCTGATCGGTCTTTTAATGAGTGAGCTGGAAGATGATCAAATGAACATGCGCCTTTTGTTGGTGTCGGGATTCTGTGGAGGCTTCACCACTTTTTCCGCTTTTGGCTCCGAAACGTTCACTCTCTTTCGTGAAGAACAAATGGGAATTGGTTTAGGATACGTAGCACTGACTCTTTTTTCATGTTTGGCTGCAGTGGCTTTAGGGCATTTGATTACCAGAGCTTGACCGCTCCTTAATTCGAAGATCTTTCTCGAATCCGAGTTCTGGCTTTTCAACTTGCGACCATAGCATAGCCGATCTAAGTTATATTCAGCATGCGAACGTACTCCTACATTGTTACCATGTCTCTTTTCTTCCCCTCGATCCTTGCGTCTTGGGCTCAAAAAAGCAGTTCGCCTTTCAGTCCGCCCGCAGCCAAGGTCCCGGTTTCAGAGCCGAAGGTTGCTCCAGTTCCTCCCAAACCCGTGGCAACCAAGGAGTTTTCAAGCGAAATCGAGATGCGAGGTTATTTCAAGCTGGGTGACGATTACTTTTTTTCCATTCATCAAAAGAAGGTTGATCCCAAGGCGAAGAGCAAAAAGAGCGAATGGCTCAAAATAGGGGATACTGAATATGGAAAGTTAGGTTTCCGCGCAGTTCGGTTTAATGCCAAAACCGAGGTTTTGGTCATGGAGCGAGGGGGTATGACCGAAGAAATCGCCCTTCACGAGTCTCAGTTTGGCAAGAAGCCAAATACCGGTAGAAGTTCCTCTAGAAGAGGGCCTTTCCCCGCTCCCCGTACTACTGCCAGCACGAAGATCATGCCGCCTAAGCCTCAAACCACGCCAGTCTTGCCCACCACTCTCCCAACCTCTTCTTCGAGGCCTCCAGTTTCTCCCGTCTCGCGACCCGTTGCTAGCCAACCTGGAACTCCTTCCACTAATCCAGTTGCTACCAATCCATCGGGGGGCGCAGGGCCTATTCTTCCTGGTAGAATTACAAAACCTACTACCAATCCGACCGTGCCCGGTTCCGGTTCAACGGCGACGACTCCTGGCGTTACGCCTGCCACCAGCTTACCTGAAGCTTCGAATACTTCGAACCCTTCATCTTCCTCGTCCTCTTCAACAATCAAGAACATTTCCACCGGCAACACCAACGCCTCGGGCGAGATAGACCTCCTGAACCTGCCACCGCCTCCCCCTCCCCCTAATATTTTACCACCAGGCCCCCCTCCCGACATTCAGCCTTCCTTGGGGGACCGTTAAGGTCTTTAGCCAAGTGAACGAGCAAGGAGGGGCGCTTGAAGTGAATGATTCGAAGCACAGGGTGCGAGGATTCGTACTTCATGGGTTTCTTGGATTGGTTGTCTTCGCTTTCGGCTTTCACGAGCTTTTAGGCCAAGGCAACGACACGCGACAGAGGCGTGTCAGTCATCGCGACGACGTGTCCTCGAACCTTCACCAATTGCTTGCCGACAATGACTCATCCTATGCCGCTGGTGAGGATTACCCCGATTTCTCCATGGTGGGTGCCCTTTTGTCCAAGAGTAGTGGTTGGATGGGCACGGCCACCTTGGTTTCACCAGGTTGCATTTTAACTGCCGCCCACGTCGTGTGGAACGATGCTTACAGCCCTGCCCCTGATCCTGCCGATTGGGAATTCGTGGTGGGCAATGATTTCGAGGCCGCCGGCGCCCAAAAATACGACGTTGCATCGATTCACGTTCATCCTGGTTGGTTGGCCTGCATGGTGAATAATGATGGCGACTTGAAGGGTTTTGACATCGCCTTGATCCAATTGGCTTCATCGGTGTCCAACGTTACCCCCGCTTTGATCAATGCCAGTTACGATGAATCCTCATCCATCGGTCAAACCATATATTTCGCTGGAGTCGGCGCTTTGGGCGATGGCATCAATGGCGTTTCTTTCCCCGATAACTCGCGGCGTTTTGCAGGGGCCAACGTCTTGGATCGCGTGAACAGCGAGGTTTCACACGGTTTGTCCTCCCTGTTGTATTCCGGTGGCAAAGGTGGTGTTCTCGGATTTGATTTCGATAGTCCGACTGGATCCGACAATTCACTGGATGGGAGCATTTTTTATGGCAGACTAGGCTCTGGCTCGAGTGACCCCATGCCGATTCCCCTCGAAGCTACTTCGGCTTCCGGTGACAGTGGGGGACCTGTTTTTGCTCGCTTGGGCGAATCTTGGCGCTTGGTCGGGGTGTCTTCCTATGGCACTACTAATTCCATTTATGGGGACGTTGCCGTTTTTACTCGCGCAGCCAATCATGCCGAGTGGATATTTTCCTACTTGGAAGCGTGGCCCACAGCGGCTTGGTCGGGACTTGATTCGTGGCGAACCTCTTCTTGGTTCGGTAGTTTTTCAGTAGCTGCAGACAATTGGATTTTTCATCAACAGCACGGTTGGCTTTACGCTCCGGGTGGTGGGGATGATACCGATGACCTATGGTTGTGGTCGAATCAGTTGGGATGGACTTGGACCAACCAGAAAAGCTATCCTTACCTTTACAGCGTCTCCAAAGGAAACTGGTTGTATTTCTGGAGCAATTACTCGATCCTAGGCCGTCGTTACTTTTACGATTTTAATACCGATACCCTCCTCTTGTACGAGTGAGTCCATTATCGCAATCCAAGCAACTCCTCCCTCTGGATTTCGACCAACCGAATCAACATGCAAGTCTTGGTCAACGTAGCGAGCCATCGCGAACTGCTTTGGCAGTTTTTGCTGCGCAACGTCAAAAGTCAGCACAAAGGAAGTTATCTTGGAGCATTTTGGTTGGTCGCGAACCCTCTCCTGATGCTGTCTTTGTATACCTTTGTCTTTGGCGTCGTCTTTGGTGGGCGATTTGGAGCAGTGGAAGGAGAAACGACGCTGGATTATGCTTTTGGGGTGTTTTTGGGGCTCTCCGTAATTAATTTATTTTCCTCTACTCTGGGCGTTTCCCCGGGAGTGATTCTAGGACAGCCCAATTTCGTTAAAAAAGTTGTTTTTCCAGTAGAGATTCTTCCTTTGGCCCAAGTTGGATCTCTCGTTTACAACATGTCTATCAGCATGATCCTCTGCTTGGTTGGAGTGATGGCCTTTGGTGATGGTTTAAGTTGGCAGGTTCTATGGATTCCATTCGTTTTGGCTCCCGTTTTGCTCTTATCCATCGGCATGGCCTGGTTTTTAGCTGCGTTGGGAGTTTTTCTTCGCGACGTAGCTCATCTCACGCAATTTTTAGGCATGGTTTTTCTTTATGCCAGTGGTGTTTTCTATTCTTCGAGCAACGTGCTGGAAAAGGCGCCTCAATTCTGGGTCTTCCTCAAGTGGAATCCGTTGATTCACGTTATTGAATCCCTGCGTCGCGTTACGCTTTGGGGGCAGGACATCAATTTTTCCCATCTTGGTTACGCTTGGGGTTTCAGCCTAGTCGTTCTTCTGTGTGGAGCTTGGACCTTTCAAGCTCTGCGACCTGGATTTGCAGACGCTCTTTAAGTGAACTCCCGAATGGATTTCGTCTCCATGGATCACTGCTGCCTATATACTTCGGAATACCCGCCTCTTGCCGGGGGCATCGCCACTGTAAACCATGAACTGGCCTTGGCTCTTTCCCGAGAGGTTGAGAAGGTCACGGTTTATTGCCCCAATCCACCCAAAGACGAATTAACTCATGGTCCGGGATTCTTTCGCGTTAAAGTTCGCGGTACTCAAGATCCCGACGACGTTTTTCGTTGGTTCCGCATCATGGGGCGGGCAACGGCTGATCGGCACGCCATGCATTGCGTAACGGAACCAGCACCTGTTCTCGGTCTTCTTTTCAGGATCCTGTTTCGCCGCCCCATCCCTTCTAAGTTGACGATTCTTTTGCATGGAACCGAGTTGCTGCGTTGGCGTCGCCGCAAGTGGCTTGTTCGAGCCTTGAGCAGGCTTTCTCGGCAAGCGCGAATCTTCGTGCCATCCGTTCACGTTCAGGCCTTGTTTGTCGAGGTTCTTGGTCCCGAGGTGGCGATTCCAGAGGTTTTGCCTTATGCCACGCCCAAATCTTGTATCCAAGGTGCAACTTCGCGAAAAAAGAAGGATGCCAAGGATGCGGTCGTATTGTTGACGGTTGCTAGAATCCATCCCCGCAAAGGGCAACTCGACGTCATCAACGCTTTGCGAAAGATCGATTCAAAAATCACCGCCAACGTTCATTATCGCATTGTGGGAGAGGCGAGGAAGAGCAGGAAAAGCTATCTTGAACAAGTAAGGCAAGCGGCTGCGGAAGCAGAATTCGAAGTATCCGTCGAAGGCCCCTTGCATGGGCAATCATTGATGGACGTTTATTCTTCGAGCGATCTCTTCATCATGGCCAGTAGGGAAGACACCGACAGCGTGGAAAGCTTTGGGTTGGTCTATTTGGAGGCGGCCGCCTTTGGTTTGCCAATCGTGGCCACCAAGGTGGGAGGTGTCGAGGAAGCTTGCGGGGAGGCCGCTGCCATGGTCGAGCCTCATTCCGTCACGGACTTGGCGGAAACCTTGGAGCGACTTCTTGAAGACCTTGAATTACGCCGATCACTTGGTGAAGCGGCAGTGCGGATGGCACAATCCACTAGTTGGTCGGAAGCGGCAAAATGCTTGGTTCTTCCCAAGGAAACCAGTTCACTCGTTTCCATCTGACAGGATGAAGAAACTAGGTGATACTTACCAGACCGCCTTGGTTACCGGAGGAACCTCCGGCTTGGGATTGGCTTTTTGTAAAATGCTCGTGGAGGAGGGGGTAGAGACTTTTTCAGCTTCTCGTCAGCCTTCCAAGCTCCCATCTCTGTCGGGTTTGCATGGTTTGAAAATCGACTTGAGCGACTTGCCTGCCCTCAGTTCTTTCGCCAACCAATTTATAGAGGATCACGGTGTTCCCGATTTATTGATCAACAACGCTGGTTACGGCGCTTTTTTCGAGTGGGGCGATTTCCCCGAAGAGGAAATTGCCGGGCAAATAGGCGTCATGTTGCAAGCTCCCGCTCTCCTCTGTAGAATTTTCGCTCCTCAAATGGAGAAACGCGGTAAAGGAGGTATCATCAACGTCAGTTCCTTGGCCGTTCAATATCCTTTGCCTTATTTTTCCATGTACAACGCCGCAAAGGCCGGGCTTTCCGCTCTTTCCGCCAGTTTGATCATCGAATATCATCGTCAGGCGCCTTTTGTGATCGATTTCCGACCGGGAGACTTCTGCACTTCCTTCAATGAGGCTTCCAAGCGCGATTCCTTGGAATCAGGTGATGCAGTATCCACCATCTGGAAAACAATGGACAGGCGCCTGTCGCAAGCGAAGAGTCCCGTTCAGGCGGCTCGCAAGTTGCGAGCCGCGCTCATTCGTGGCAAGAGTGGCATCGTTTACGCGGGAGATTTCCTACAAGCCGGGTTGGGTCCCGCTTTCCATAGGTTGTTGCCCCATCGATGCCTTGTTTCCTTCCTTCGCTATTACCATGGCTTCAAGCCCTCGACTTGGTTTAAATAGGATTCTCTTCCAGTTTTCTCTCTTTTTTCGTCAGTTTATGCTATATTGATCGTAATATGTATATGCCAACTCCACCGTGGGATTTTTCCCTGAACGCTATTTATACCAATCAGTAGTTAAATTTCGGGTTGCACTGCCACTGCACATTGATTTGATCTTTTATTCCACCAATTCCTCAAGAATGAGATTTCCATTCCCTATTTTCATCGTTGTTACCCTGCTGGCGTGTTTCCCCTTCGCCAATCCAAGCATTGCGGAGGATACGTCTTCCTTGGAACTGGATACTTGGAGTTCCACCAGTACGTATTCGGCAGGCAAGTTTCTCTTGCACGGTGGCGAGACGTACTTTGCCATGCAGAACGTTCCCGCAGGGGTCACGCCAGGAACAAACTCAGAATATTGGATGACCTTGTACGACATTGCCTCGACTTTCAGTTCCCCGGGGACACCGCCCACGGATGAATCCTTTCAAAGCAGCGTGCCGAGCACTTCCCCTGGTTCACCCGGTGGCATAAGCAGGGATTTCAACAACGACGGCAACGACGACGTTGTCTTGTTTGATTCATCCACCAACGAAATGTACGTCGCCAATCTGGATGGCAACACCTCTTGGACTGGTACGGGGGACAATGACAAGATATCGATTTTCGCAGCGGATGGCGACGGCGCCTTGTGGTATGCCCCGGCTGCAGCCGATTTCAATACGGATGGTTTCATAGACGTTGTGTTGCAGAACAAGACAAGCGGCAGGGTGAACGTGGCTCAAATGAGTAGCGCCGGCACTTGGGATGGCACGAAATGGAGTTTCTACACCAGTGACCTTTTCGATGCCAATGGAGTGGGATGGAGAGCTCGTGCGACAGGTGACTTCAATGGTGACACCAAGCCAGACATTGTCTTTCAACACGACACGACCGGCGATGTTTTCGTTTGTTACGTCACGGCGACGGAAGAGTGGGTGCTCGATTTAGGAGTCACGGGACGCTACCTTCTTAGTGAAGCGGTTCAAGGCTTTAAGATTAATCCATGGATGGTACGGGCTTCCGGTGATTTCAACGGAGACGGACAGATGGATTTGGTTTTTCAAAACGACGACACCAGTGACGTCTACACGACCTATTTGGCCCCCAGCGGTGAATGGACTTACGGTGTTGGTCGCTATATTTACAGCACCAAACATCAAGGTGCGTCGGCAGGTGCATGGCAAACGAAGGCATCGGGCGATTTCAACGGAGATGGTTTCCCCGATTTGGCCTTTCAAAATGGTAACAGCAAGGACATCTTCATTACTTACCTGACCGATTACACTTCGGAATGGAACCAAGCCGCCATGGGTGGGCGTTACCTAATTGCTTCTGGAACCAGTGCCAATTACACGGTGCTGGGAGCCAACTAGGTATTGTTTGGCAAGGGTTTTCGCGCCACCACTTTTCCATTTTGGGCGCCAAATCTTTTCTTGGAATTTCTTTAATTCCTGCAATTTTCCACCTGCTCACTTTTCCCTTTCTTCCCACAGGTGAAACTCAGCGTAGTCAGTACTTTGTATCGTTCGGAGGATAACCTCGAAGAGTACTATGCCCGTTTGTCAGATGCGTTGGCTCAAACAACCGAAGATCATGAAATTATTTTGGTTGATGATGGGTCTCCGGATGATTCTTTGGCAAAGGCCTTGGAGTTGCAACGCCTAGACAATCGAATTCGGGTTGTTGAACTATCGCGAAATTTCGGGCATCACCCTGCCATCATGGCAGGATTTCAACATGTGCAGGGTGAACGCGTTTTCGTGATTGATAGCGATTTGGAAGAACATCCTGCTCTTTTGGTTGAGTTCTGGAAAGAAATGGAGGCTGACCCTGATAAAGACGTAGTATATGGTTACCAAACCAAGCGTCGTGGAGGATGGTTCGAAAAGATCAGCGGACACGTATTCTATTTTCTCTTGAATCTTTCAACGGGAATGAAGTTGCAACCAAACCAAGTAACTGCCCGCTTGATGACAAAAGAATACGTCCAAGCGCTGCTCCAACATCGAGAGCGCAATCTTTTCCTTGCCGGGTTATGTCAAGTGGCTGGCTACAACCAGCATGGAATTGCAGTTTCCAAACAACACAAGGGCCACACCTCCTATTCGCTCCTCAAGAAGATGGCGTTATGCCTGACTGCCTTTACCTCTTTTACGGGAGTTCCTTTGGTCGCCATGTTTTTCGTTGGTGTTGTTGTTTCCATGTTTTCCTTTGGATTATCTTTGTACTTCATCTACATGGCGCTTTTTGAAAGCACCGTGATTCCCAGCTGGATTGCCATCATGACTTCCATTTGGTTCATCGGAGGAGTCTTGATGTCTTTTATTGGAATCACTGGTCTCTACATCGACAAGATCTACCAAGAAGTGAAAGCCAGGCCTCTCTTTCTCGTGAAAAAAGTTCATGAAACTTGAAGTTTCACCTCATGACAGCGAACGCTTTGGGATTAAGGTGGGTCGCTGCGAAAATTTTCATTTGGATGATTGGCCCGCCATTTTGTCATCATGTAAACGAGAAGAATTCCGTTTGCTTGTCCTCCGTGTTTCCACCGACGAGTTGGATACCCTGCAGACCATCTTGCAGGCAGGTGGAGTGTTTTGCGAAACCATGGTGCGCTACAGGCGTAACCTTAGTAAGTCAGAGCCCCTCGACTGGAAGGAGGGTTATTTCTTGCGGGAGGCTTGCCCTGATGACTTGGATGCCTTGGCTGCTGTTTCGAGACAGGCTTTTCATGATTATCAATCTCATTACCAAGCCGACGAGAAGCTCAAGGCATTCAGTTCAAGCGACATTTACTGTTCGTGGTTGAGCAACATGCTTATCGAGAACAGTGGCAAAAGACGCATCGTGGTAGTGGAGAAAGAGAGCGAGTTAATGGGATTCGGCGTAAGTGAGATCAATGCAGCGAACGAGGGCATAGGTTTGCTTCGTGGTGTTTTGCCTAGCGCTCAATCCCTGGGCATGGGCATTTCGATCGTACGGGATTCCATTAATTGGTCCAAGGAGATGAAAGCCAAGCGATACGTTTGTTCATGCCAAATCACCAATAAGATCACCCAGTTGCAATTGAGCAAGTTGGGCATGAAGTATCACGACTCCTTTTACACGATCCATTATTGGGCCTAGCTTCCGCCAATTTTCTTCCACCACCTGCTATTCAACAAACGAACTCTTTGACTGTGTTGATCACGGTGGATTGTTGTTCGGAGGAAAAGTCGAAGAAAAAGGGTAGGCGTACAATTCGCGTAGACACGTCTTCGCTCACTGGCAAATCCCCTTGAGCGCAACCGAGTTTCCGGCCCATTTCCGAAGCGTGGAGAGGCTGGTAATGGAAAATCGCTGAAATCCCTTTTACCTGGAGTTGCTCGATGAATCGGTCGCGCTCCGTTTCCGTCGGCAGCAGCAAGTAATAAAGATGGGCATTGTGCCGGCATTCCTTTGGTACGACGGGTCGACGAACGCCATTGATATTGGCCCAGTCTTCCAGTTCTTGATGGTAACGGTTCCAGATTTCCGTTCGTTTTGACTGAATGATTCCCCTCTGCTCCAATTGAGACAGGAGGACTGCGGCCAACAAGTCGGGCATCAGAAAACTGGAACCTTTGTCTTTCCATGTATACTTGTCGACTTCCCCCCTGAAAAAGCGGGTGCGGTCGGTTCCTTTGTTTCTGATGGTTTCCGCTCTTGCGAACAACTCGTCGTCTTGAGTCAACCAGCAACCTCCTTCGCCACAGGTGAAATTCTTCGTTTCATGAAAACTTAGGGCAGACATGGAACCGAACGATCCCAACGGCTTGTCATCGAAGGTGCTCGTCAAGCCATGAGCATTGTCTTCAATGATCTCGATTCCATGCTTTTGCGCCAAGCGAAGGATTTCATCCATTTGAGCTCCGATTCCCGCATAATGGACTGGGACGATGGCCCTTGTTCGCGAGGATATCGCTTGAGCCAATTTCGTCTCATCCAGATTCAAGGTGTCTTCACGAATATCGACGAACTTGATCTTTGCTCCCCGCGAGGCAAAGGCGTTTGCGGTGGAAACGAAAGTGAAGCTTGGAACTATGACCTCATCTTCCGGTTTTAGGTCCAGCAGAAGAGCGCAAAGTTCCAAGGCTTGGGTACAGGATGGAGTAAGCAGGGCGTGCTTCACTCCACTAATGTCCCTTAATATGCTTTCGCATCTCTTGGAATACTCTCCATCTCCCGAAATCTGGCACCTGTTTTCAAAGGCATCCAGAATGTATTTTTTCTGAAGTTCGAAATAGGTGGGCTTGTTGAATGGGATTACAATGTCTCGCATGTTTGATCAGCGGTGAGTGAAATTGAATGAGCCGTGGTTGGTTTCCCATCAAACCTATAAGCGTGGGGCCCTGCGCATCGCCAAAGACGTGGGTGCAAGGAGAAATCGAAATTTGCTTTCATCGAAATCGATCCATGGTAAGCCTGCGAAGCCATCTCAGAGGGGACGTTGCCTTCCAAGAGAAAGAACCTTGCATCTTGGATACCTTGCTCTCCCAATAATACAGGTTTTCGTTCGTTTCCCGTATTTCTTCCCTGAGCTTTTCCATTTCTTCGGCCGCCTTGGCGGAATTCTCCTTTATGCGCATATGCAAATGGGAGATTTCGGCGTTTTTTTCACGCATGAAGGAATGACAAGCTTGTTCGATGAATTCGAATTCCTCGCGTACTTTATCCAACAGCAATCGGTTTGCAGGTGAATCTTCTTCTTGGATCGCTTGCCAAGCGAGATAACCATTCCTCAGCAGTCCGGGAAAACTTTCACCTTTCAAGGTTTCCTCATCCGTATTTCTGTGATGGCGATGTCGATCGGATAGAAAGAGGTTGATTTCCTTTTGAGCTTCATCGGGGTTAGTTTTCCAAACGAGCTCTGAAGACGTCGCGACCTTGGCGGCAACGGTTTCCCAGTCTTCAAGTAATTGGTCATAGGTGACGAAGCATCGCCCGATGTCTCTGGTATGTCTCTCTGCTTCCAGTACGTGCTTGAGCCACAGCAAGGTAGTGTGTGGCAGAGACAAGTCATCTCTTGTTTTCAAAGAGGCGGCAATTTCCAATGGGTTTCGGGAAATGATAACAGCGAAAGGAGATGCGTTGAATTGCTTGACCAACTTTATCCAAAATTCAGCCAATATGCAAATCCGCGGGTCTTTTATTAAGAATGGACCATTCCCTTCATATTCTTCTTGCAGCAACGCCAACCCCTTTTCTTCAAATCCTTGGCACGCTTCGCTCTCGAGCCAGGCGTCCGGTATGCCTTCAGCCATTTTCCATTGAGAACCAAGGCTCCCGAGAATTTCTTCATTGAGCTGGACCACGCTGCGGGTTTCCCAAAAGCCGGTTTCATTGTCGTCCTTGGCGGGAAGCAAGTCCTTGGGTAGCTGGAGTCCCAAAATATTCAAGACACGAGCGAGGGCGGAAGTGCCACTTCTATGCATCCCGAGAACAAAGACCGCTTTTCTCATCACTCTACCATTGCGCCGGGGGCGGGGTTTTCGACGATCTCGCAATTTTCAACAAACCCTACCCATCCAGTGACGTCGGATTCATTTCTCTCCATTACGCGAAAGATCATGGCATCTTCAATTCTGTGCAAGTAGGTGCGCTCGCCATTGCGTATTCCTTCCACGCCTGCGTTGCAGAAATAACTTCCCGAAACCAATTGGCATTTGAACCCGAACCGCACTTCAACGATTTGTTCTTTGTCAAAACCTTTGCTGAGCGAGTGTTCTTTAGAAACACCTCCACCCAGCTCGACGCCGTTTAGGCTTTTGATCATCATGCCAAAACGGACGCTTTCTTTGGGCCGTTGCTGAAAAGTGACTGAATAAGAATAGGTGTAATGCCGTCCCCAGACCAGATGGTTTACCTTCTCGTTTTGGTCGGATAGGATTTTGACCCCATGAATTTCCGCCCCCCGCGTCTGGTAATTCACTTTGGATTTTGATTGGAAGTTCACGTCCCAATAGGGTTCGATGCTATCTTCAGGATTGGATTTTTTATTTTTGGAGCAACCTTCATCGGTTGCTTCCTCCGAGTCGCCATTCTTCGTGGCCTTAGGATTTTTGGCTTTTATCTCATCGATGATCTTTTGCTCGTTGTCCGTTTCCGCGTAGATTAGCTTGTGATAATATTTGAGCCCTAGATTGGGAGCGCTGTCCAAAAGAAGATTGCCTTGATTCAACAAAAGTACTCGATCACACAACTCAATGACTTGATTGGGGGCGTGTGAAACGAAGAGGATAGTGACACCCTGCGCCTTCATCTTCAAGATATGGGCGATGCATTTTCGCTGAAAGGCTTCGTCGCCGACTGCCAATGCCTCGTCAATGATCAATACTTCGGGTTCGAGGACCGTTTGTATCGCGAAAGCCAGTCGAAGCATCATTCCCGTTGAATAGGTGCGTACAGGTTTCTCGATGAAGTGACCTATTTCGGCAAAGGCGGCAATGGCGTCGAACTTTTCGATGACTTCGCGGCGCGCTAGTCCATTGATGGCTCCATTCAGGAAAACGTTTTCTCTTCCCGTGAAGTCGAAATTGAATCCGGAACCCAGCTCGAGCAAGGCGCCCACCCTTCCTTGTATCTCAATTTTTCCACTGGAAGGGGTAAGTGTTCCTGCCAGCATTTGCAGCAAGGTGGATTTCCCCGACCCATTGCGACCTATGATTCCCAGCGCTTCTCCTTTTTTCACTTGGAAATCGAGGTTCGACAGCGCGAAGCCGTCCCCGGATGCTTTCTGCTGTTTCGAATCTCCTCCATGGTTTGAGAATCCCAAGCTCCTTCCGACACCCGCCCGGATTAATTTCGTTATGGATGGACGGTTCTCATAGGACTTGCAGAGATTGACCGCCTTGATCGCCAAATTATTTTCCATTACCGAAGTGTTTTGAGAGGAAATAGGTGAAGGACTTTATTGGGTTCTTGCTTTTCTTGGATTGAGAACTTGATGCTTTTTCCGCTATGCGCACTTCTGATTCTCGTAGATTTATTTCTTCCAGAATTGCCAAGACACGCATTTTTTCATTCAGCGCTTTCGCTAAGTTATTTGTGTTTGCGGACAAGAAGTATGCGAATGCTTTTTGTAGTTTTGCTTCGTCGATTTTTTTCACGCATGCTTGGTCGAGCCGGATGCATGTGTTGAAAACCGGCTTCCGGAGCAAGTGGTAGCAACCGAGGCAATCAAGATCCCAATTCATCCAAATGCCCGTTTCGTTCCAATTCAGAATTCTGGAAGTAGGTAAGGTTGCGCCAAAGACAATGAAAGATTTTGTCCCCAAATATTGAGCGATGTGCATGGGACCGGAGTCCGACCCCAAGAATAACGCCGCATGATCAATGAGCGCGCACAAATCCAACAAGCTCGTTTTTCCTACTAGGTCGAAATCGCACAAGGTGCTTAATTCTTGAGACAAGCCAGTTCTTTCATGACCGATTAACGCAGTACGGTATCCTTCGGCGTGTAGTTTTTCCACCAAGGGAAGGTAAGCCTTCGAGGGAACTGCTCGGCCTTCCCAGTCCGTACGTCCCAAGTCTGGGTGAATGACTGCAACTTTTGGGCTTTCCAAACAATCCTTTAAATGTGGACAAGAGTGGTGCGAGGCAATTGCAAGCAGGTGCTTGCCGGCTTGCTCTGCCTGGAATTCCACTCCTGCTGTTGCTGCAATTTGCCGACCCAGGTAAATCGTCGAGTTGTAATTGATCCGTGAAAGGGAAAAGACTCTATCGAAACTCGAGGAGCTTTCCTCGAGATGAGATTTCATTCTTTCATTTTCCGTAATGACCTCAATTCTCGGAAGCTCATCAAAGAGAAATTGAGTTTCAGGTTTACT
The DNA here is from genome assembly GCA_002721705.1 of Opitutia bacterium. GTDB lineage: Bacteria > Verrucomicrobiota > Verrucomicrobiia > Opitutales > Seribacteraceae > UBA2993. Next base: position 2,157 of record PBLJ01000035.1, on the reverse strand, counting down.
TAGAAGAAGCACCACCTTTGCGGCAGGATGATCTTCCAGCAGTTGCAGTAGCGTAGGCAATGCGCAAACAATGTCGCCCCAACCGTCACTTTGGAGATTAACCAAAATTCTATTTTGCAATTGCCTACTAGTTAAATAGTTCGTCCAGCGGGAAAGCATGCGAGCTCTGTTTCGATCAGACAGTGAGTCAATGACGACGTCCGAGAAAGCTTTGGCGCTGGTGCTCCTTGCATGCTTGTGCGCAATGGGGACGCAACCTAAACGCAAGTTCAATTGCCTGTATCGAAGGCTCAAATCAGAATCTTCTGCATAAACAACCTTCAGGTCTTCGGCGAACAACCCGTATTTGTTTATTGTTTCAGAGCGTACTGCCAGGGCTGCTCCGTCTAGGTAATCGAAACTTTCACTATCAGTGACGTGGGGATTTCCATGACCGTTCCTGAAGAGTTGTTTCGGAGCATTGGCCAATCCCACTAAATCCGCTTCGTCGGCGATGATCGGAGCAAGCATTTTCGAAAGCCAATCCTTTTCCCTGAAAAATAGATCATTGTTTAAAAGGACGAAGGCATCCGATGGATGCAGGTGATAGGTTTCGTTGTGAGATCTCCCAAAACCCTTGTTCCACGCATTACATTCTACCTCATAGTCAAACCTCGGATTTTCGCAAAGCTCAGCGACGTCGTGTTGGTTCAGGTTTTGCCCGGACTTCTCAGGCCAATTGTTGGTAAGAGTCAAGCGAATGGAATCTTCGGGGAATTCGTCCAGATGATATCGTAATTGAGGCGCAATCTCGCTCAAGAAGGATTGGGTCACTTCAGGCTTCCCGAAATGAATGCTGGAAACGTGAATCTTCACTTTCTGATGAAAACTTGAAAATGGATGTTGTTCGCTTGTCCGATGGTGCCATTTTGCTCGAAATTGGACAAGATGTAATGCCATACCAACCCGTTGGCGTTTTTGAATTTAAGACCCGGAAGGTTGTCATAGGTCGCTTCCGGATCAATCAATGCGATCTCGGGAGGATTCGCCTCGATTGCCTCGATATGTTTCCGTTGCCATTCCGGCATTCTTTCCCAAAGGAAGAAAGTTTCCTTCCAGGGGGCTTTGACCTTCAGGAATGAGTACAGAAAGGGGTAATGTGGAGCGATGAAAATAGTTTCTGGTGAAGTTCCATGGCTATTAACTTCTTCGCTTAAGGCCTTCAGGAAGGTTATTTTTTTCGAGTCGTCGACGAATTCATTTCCATCTATTTCAATGGCGGCCAAAGGCGCGGATTTAGACGACAGTCTTTGCAGTTTGAAAAGGGGAACGTTGGCCAAGTAGATGAAGAAGGTAAGGATGGCGATTATTCCAATCGCGCAAGGAGCGAGAAATTTTCCGATCTTGCGATAATTCATGGAATAAAGCCCTGCGGCCACTACTAGGAATAGAAACGGAAACAGGGCTTGAGCGAGATGATCGACGTCCGCTCGAGCCAGACAGTGATGGAAATAGGGTATGCCAGCGCACACCGAAGCGGTTGCGAGAATCAAGCAGGGGTCCTTTTTTCTGATCAAGGCAGGTGCGAGAAACAAGCCAATGCCGTAACTCAGGGGAACGAGAAACATGGAAAAGCTATGCGCGATATGCGAAAAGTCTGACAAGGTTTCATAATAATACCGTTCAACGACCCAAGGGAAGGGGACGACCAATGCAACTTGGGAATAGCGACCCATCAATAGATTGCCCAAAGCTTCGAGGAACGCGTCTCTGAATCCGCCGTGAAACAGGAAAAAGGCAATCATCGGAGCGTATCCGATGACAACGCCATACCCGAGATTGAGAAGGCATTCCTTGCGCAGTTCGATCGCCTTGGCAAATCGCGCCAAGGCGAGGCAAGCCCCTGTTGCAAACAGCGAATACACTCCCAAGTTGCAACCGAACAACGCGGCAACTCCAACGTTGCATCCGGTTAGCAGTTGAATTTTACGGGAATGCGGATTGCTCAGAAGGTAAAACAAGGAAAGCGTCGTCGTTATCTGGAACGTTTTGACGAACGGTTTGTGCCGCGGGAAATTGTACCAGAGGGCGACCGCAATTCCTATCGCAATGCAGGTGTACCAAGACAAACCTAGTTTCCGCATCAGGAAAATGGAGGCAAAGATTCCAATGGAACCA